>NZ_JBHSKO010000009.1:0-258053 GCF_042657305.1 Pseudonocardia zijingensis
TGACCAAGGGGCACATGGTCGCTGGTTGATCTCCAGGAGCGACCATCTCCCCTTGATCGCGCAGTCGCGCCACCGGAGGCCTGGGACACCTCGCGACGGCCGGGCCGCGGCATTCCATGACCATCGATCAGGCTCAACCTCGCCACCCGAGAAGCACACCAGCGCGGCCGCCACGACCTCCAGGTGCTGCTGACCTGCGGTGACCCCGCGCGAGACGTACACCACGGTGATCCCACGACCCTGGAGCGCGACTCGCGCGGATCATGCCTCCCGCCGCCGGCGTGCCACACCGACCGGCTGGTCGGACTGTCGCCTCCGTGGTTGGATCGGGGCATGCAGATCGGGCTCGTGGTCATGGACGAGAACCCGGCCGACGCGTTGCGGGTCGTGCGGGCGGCCGACCGCGCGGGGGTGCACTCGCTGTGGAGCATCGACTACTACAACCGCAGCAGCCTCACGCGTGCGGCAGCGTTCGCGGCGGTCAGCGAGAACGCGCTGGTCGGCACGAGCGTCACGCCGCTCTTCGCGCGGTCGCCGCTCGCGCTCGCGTCGGCGGCGGCCGACGTCCAGGCGGTGGCCGGGGGCCGGTTCGTGCTGGGGGTCGGCAGCAGCACGCGCCGGATGAACCAGGACTGGTACGGGGCCGCGCTGCAGCACCCGGCGCCGCAGGTCCGGGACCGGATCGCGTTGATCCGGCGGCTGCTGGCGCACCGCAGCGGGCCGTTCCGCTACGACGGCGAGTTCGACCGCGTCGCGCTCGGGCACTACGAGCGCACCGCGCTGCCCGACAGCGTGCCGATCCTCGCGGCGGGGGTGGGGGAGCACATGGTCCGGGTGGCGGGGGAGTGCGCCGACGGGTTCGTCGGGCACACCATCGCCTCGGTCGACTACCTGCGCGACGTCGCGGAGCCGCTGCTCGCCGAGGGTGCGGCTCGCGGCCGGCGGGACGTGGCGGAGCTGCGGCGCACGACGCAGATCGTGGCTGCGGCGTCGTCCGATTCGCGGGCGGCCCGGCGGGACGCCGCCGCGCAGGTCGGCTTCTACGCCACGCCGAAGGGGTACGACGCGCTGTTCCCCGGCGGGCGGTTCGCCGAGGAGCGCGCCGCCGCGCGCGACGCGGTGGCCCGGCGCGACGTCGCGGGCGTGGTCGCGGCGGGGGAGGCGATGGTCGAGGAGCGAGCGGTGTTCGGCACGCCCGAGGACGTCGCCGCCCAGCTGCGCCGCTACGAGGGCGTGGTCGACTGGGCGCTGCTCTACCCGCCGCACTACGGCGTGGACCCCGAGCGGGTCCACGCCAACGAGCTCAGCCTGATCGAGGTGGCGTCGAGCTGGACCTGATCAGTCCTGCGCCGAGGGGAAGCGCGGCTCGCGCTTCTCGCGCAGCGCGGTGTAGCCCTCGACGACGTCGGGTCCGAGGAAGGTGAGCATCTCGTAGGCGGCGGACTGGTCGAAGGCGGGACCGGCGGCGCGCAGCCAGTTGTTGAGCGCCTTCTTGGTGAGCCGGATCGCGGGTTGCGAGCCGGTGGCCAGCACGTCGGCGACGCGCAGCGCCTCGTCCAGCACCTGGTCGCGGGGCACGGCCTTCGCCACCATGCCGAGCCGCTCCGCCTCGGCGCCGGTGACCATCTCGCCGGTGAGCAGGAGGTAGCGGGCCTTGGCCATCCCGGCGAGCAGGGGCCAGATGATCGCGGCGTGGTCGCCCGCCGCGACGCCGAGCCGGACGTGGCCGTCGCCGATCTTGGCGTCCTCCGCCGCGATCGCGACGTCGGCGAGCAGCGCGACGACGGTGCCGGCGCCGACGGCGACCCCGTTGATCGCCGAGACGATCGGCTTCTCGCAGTTGATGATGTTGTAGACGAGGTCGCTCATCTCGCGGAGCATGTGCGAGACCCGGTCGTAGTCGCCTGCCATCCGCTCGACCATTGCCAGGTCGCCGCCCGCGGAGAACGCCCTGCCCGCGCCGGTGACCACCGCGACGCGCGTGGCGGGATCCGCGTCGACGTCCTTCCAGACCCGGGCGAGCTCGGCGTGCATCACCTCGTCGGCGGCGTTGTACTTCTCGGGCCGGTCGAGCGTGATGACCAGGATCCCGTTGTCGTGGCGGGCGAACGTCAGCTGCTCGTAGTCGTCGAGGCTCACGCACGTGAGTCAACCACAGTGACGGCTTGCCGACCAGTCCGCCTGAAAACCGACCGTTGGGTTGAGAAATGGGTGGCTAGCTGGCTACCGTCTTCGCCGTGGAGCTCGGGAACAAGGTGGCGGTGGTGACGGGTGCGGCGTCCGGGATCGGCCGGGCGATCGCGATGGGTCTGGCGGCGGCCGGGGCCACGGTGGCGGCGGTCGACCGCGACGGTGAGGGGCTCGCGAGCACCGTGCGGTCGATCGGCGGCGCGACCACGGCCCATCAGGCCGACCTGGCCGACAAGCAGGCGATCCTGGCCCTGCGCGACGAGGTGGTCGCCGCGCACGGCCTCCCCGACGTGATCGTCAACGCGGCGGGGTTCGACCGGGCCGAGCCGTTCATGCAGAACGACGACGCCCTGTGGGAGGCGCTGGCCGCGGTGAACTTCCTCGGGCCGGTGCGGCTGACCCACGCGTTCCTCGAGCCGATCCTCGCGGCCGAGCACCGGGTCAAGATCGTCAACATCGCCAGCGACGCCGGCCGCGTCGGGAGCGTGGGGGAGACGGTCTACGCCGGGACGAAGGGCGGGCTGATCGCCTTCACGAAGTCGCTGGCCCGGGAGATGGCCCGGCACGGGATCACCGTCAACTGCGTGTGCCCGGGCCCCACCGACACGCCGCTGTTCGCGACGCTGCCCGAGAAGGTCCGTGAGGCGCTGGTCCGGGCGATCCCGTTCCGCAGGCTCGCCAAGCCGGAGGAGATCGCCGACGCGGTGCTGTTCTTCGCCTCGGACCGCGCGAACTACGTGACCGGCCAGGTGCTGAGCGTCAGCGGCGGGCTGACCATGGCGGGTTAGCTCCGGGTCAGCCGGCCGACGCGGCCCGGAGGCTGAGCATCCGCGATGCGGTGTCGACGACGGCGTCCCACAGCTGCGCCTTCCGCTCCGGGGGGAGCGAGGGGCGGATCCACAGCGACGACTGGTTGAGCACGCCGTGCAGGCACTGCAGGGCGACGTCGGCGTCGGGGCAGTCGAACTCGCCCGCCGCGAGCCCGGCCTCGACCACGCGGCGGAAGATCGCGTCGTGGCGGCGCCTGCTGTCCTTGATCGTGTCCTGGAACGAGTCGGGCCAGGTGGTGGGCCACGAGAAGAGCGGCGCGACCTCCGGAGCGGTGTCGGTGAGGATGCGGATCTGCTCGCGCATGAGCGTGCGGATCTGCTCGAGGTGGCTGCGGTCGCGCACGCGGCCGAGTTCCTGCTCGAGCCGCTGGTTGACCTCCGTGGTCATCGCCTCGATGACCGCGGCCACCAGCTCGTCCTTGCCGGAGAAGTAGTGGTAGAGCGTGGCCTTGGCGATGTCGGTGCGCTCGGCGACGTCCTCCAGGTTCATCCCCTGGTAGCCGTGCTCCGACAGCAGCGCCGTGGCCGTCCGCACGATCTCCGCCTTGCGCCGGTCGCGCCTGCGCGCCACCCGCGTGGTCGCCGGCTGGGTCACTGGTCTCGCTCCCCGTCGATGCCGCGGCCGGCGGCTCCGGCCCGGACGACCCGAGTGTAGGCCAGTCGACCGCTGGGACAGTTTTTCGACCCGTCCGGACAGCGGTCAGGTAGTGGCCGCTTTTCCCGACACACTGATGACCGTGACCCCGGTTCTCGGTGCGCGAGCCCTCAACCGCGCGACGCTCGCCCGGCAGCTCCTGCTCGACCGGGCGGACGTCCCCGTCCAAGACGCCGTCGCGCACCTGTGCGGCCTGCAGGCCCAGGAGCCGCAGGAGCCGTTCGTCGGACTCTGGTCCCGCCTGCAGGGGTTCGACCCGGACGAGCTGTCGACGCTGCTCGTGGACCGGCAGGTGGTGCGCACGCACCTCATGCGGCGCACCGTGCACCTCCTCGCCGCGGATGACGCGCTGGCGTGGCGGTCGCGGCACGGCGCGATGCTGCGCCAGCGGGTGTGGGGGGTGTACCGCCGCGATCTCGACGGGATCGACCCCGCCGAGCTCGGCGCCGCGGGGGAGAGCGCCTTCGCGGACGGCACGCCGCGCACCATGGGTGAGCTGGGGCGCGAGCTCGCCGAGCGCTGGCAGGACGTGGCGCCGCGGCCGCTCGGGGAGGCGGTGATCGGCGCACTGGTGCCGGTGGTGCAGCTCCCGCCGCGAGGGCTGTGGCGTTCCGCCGGGGGCGCGCGGTACGTCCCGATGGCGGCGTGGCTCGGCCGCGACGTCGACCCGCCCGCGCCGGACGGGGCGGATCCGGTGGGGGAGGCGCTGGTGCGCCGCTACCTCGCCGCGTTCGGCCCCGCCGCCACGGCGGACCTGCGTGCCTGGTGCGGCCTCGCCGGGCTGCCGGGGGCCGTGGCGTCCGTGCGCGACGAGCTCGTGACCTTCCGCGACGAGCGCGGGCGCGAGCTGCTCGACCTCCCCGACGCCCCGCGGCCCGACCCGGACACCCCGGCGCCGGTGCGGTTCCTCCCGGCGTTCGACAACGCGATCCTCGGCTACGACGACCGGAGCCGGATCATCGACCCGGACCACCGGCTGCTGTCGGTGGCGGGCGAGCGGGTGGTGCTGGTCGACGGCCGGGTCGCGGCGACCTGGGTGGTCGACGCCGGCACCGTGGTGGTCACCCCGCTGCGCCACTTCTCGCGGGCCGACCGGGCCGCCGTCGCCGAGGAGGGCGGGCGGCTGGCGGCGTTCCTGTCCGACGGCGAGCGGAGCGGCGTCCGGGTCGCGGCGGCGTCCCCCTAGGCTGCTGATCATGGACGACGGGCTGACAGCGCGAGGGTTCTGGGGTCCGAGGCCGGAGTCGCCGGATCGGATCGCCGACCGACTGGTCGAGTTCCTCACGGGCCTGGACGACGTGGTCGGGGAGGGCCTCCCGTGGTCGTCCCCCGACCTCCCGGGTGGGCTGCTCACCGAGCCGGCGAACGCCCGGCGGGTGCTCTCCGACGCGTTCGGTGCGAACACGGACGCTCCGCACCTCGGGGTGAGCCAGGCGTACGAGGCGCGCGTCCCGAGGTTCGGGACGATCTCGTTCACGATGATCGTGGGGGGAAGCTCGGACAACCCGAGGATCAAGAACGGTGTCGTGGTGAAGTGGCACGGCGCCGATGCGGAGGCGATCGCCGACCCGGTTCTGCGCCGGATCGCATCGGCGTGGGATCCGGACTGGGCGCAGGTGACGTCGCGGTCGCTCCGCTCCGCTCTGGCCGACGTGCAGCCTCCGGGAGGTCGGGGCCCGCAGGTCGGGTACCTGACCTACCTCCCGGAGGAGAGGGCCCGAGTCCTGCCGGGTGGCGTGGACGGGCACCTGCGCAAGCTCGAGAGCGGCGGTGTCGTCCTCGGCTCGGCCGAGGGCGACGGTTTCCCGTCCGTGGACGAGGTGCGCGAGCTGGCGAGGAGTCTCACGTCGAGCGAGGCCTTCTCGGCGACGCCGACCTCCCGCAGCACGTTCTAGCTCCTACGGCGTGTGCGTCACGTCCAGCGCGTAGATCACGACCTCGCCCGCGGCATCCGGGGCGTCGCCCCGCTCGGGGTTGGACTGCGTGTATGTGCCCGCCTTGAAGTACCAGCCCTCACCGGCGAGCGCGACGTCGCCCTTCACCTCCCCGTTGTAGGCGACCTGTACGCGGCCGTCCTGGGCGGTGATGCGCAGGTCGTACGGGGTGCCGAGCTGGTAGTCGTCGTCGAGGGTGAACTCGCCCTCGCCGTCGGCGTACTCGACGAACAGGTGCGTGTCCTCGAGCCGGACCATCAGGACGTCGTTCTCGGCGTCGTGGATCTGGGCGGCCACGACGTGCGGCTTGACCTCGGGCAGCCGGGTGATCGCCTCGCGCAGCTGCATCGTGTGGGTGCCGGTGCGGTTCGACCAGCTGGCGAGCTCCCCGCCGTCCAGCTCCCGCAGCTCGGCGCGCGGGTAGCTGCTGCCCGAGGTGGTGACGCCGCCCGCGGGTGCGGTGAAGACCACCCCGTCGCCGGTGTCGTTGAGGCGGAACCAGTCGCCGCTGAACGACAGCAGGGCAGGCGGGTGGATCTCCTCGGGCTCGCCCTCCTGGCCGGTGGGGAGCGTGAGCTTCCAGTTCGCCAGGTTGAGAACCGTGGCCGGGCCGGACACGGGCGGCGGGCCCGGTGCCGGTGGTGGCGGCGGAGCGGGCTCCGGGCCACCGCACGCCGCGACGCAGGCGAGGGCCAGCGCGGCTGCTGCCAGCAGCGGCCGCAGGTGGGAACGGGGTCGAGGTCTCCCGGCCGGGCGGTCCACGGGGCGCAGCGTATCCAGCTGGAGGGGCGGGGTCCGGGTCGTCGGGCACCGGCCACCCGGACGGGCGACGAGGCGAACCCCGGCCGCGAGGTCCTAGTGTTGACGTCCGACCGGTGGGTGAGAGACGGGGGCGAGGACCATGGGTGGGCCGCCCACCTCGGCGCGCCGCCGAGCGACGATCTCGCAGGTCGCGCAGCTCGCGGGGGTGTCGAAGGCCACCGTCTCGAAGGCGTTCAACAACCGGGGCGGGGTCTCCGTCGAGACCCGGGACCGGGTGCTGCGGGTGGCGGAGAGCCTGGGCTGGCGGCCCTCGGCCCGCGCCGTCGCGCTGACGAGCGGGGGCGCGGGCGCGATCGGGTTCCTGCTGAACCGGCCGCCGGACCTGCTCTCCTCGGACCCGTACTTCGGCGAGCTGATCTCCGGGATCGAGCGCCCCCTCGCCGAGCACGGGTTCTGGTTGCTGCTGCAGATCGCCGAGCACGCCGACGCCGCCGAGGAGCGGCACGCCTACGCCGACCTCGCGCAGACCCAGCGGGTGGACGGGGTGTTCCTCGCCGAGACGCGGATCATCGACCAGCGCTTCGACATCGTGGCCGAGCTCGGGCTCCCGGCCGTGATCGTGTCGCGGCCGTGGGGGAGCACCGCGCTCCCCTGGGAGGGGGCCGGCTACCCGGGCGGGGGCGTGGCCGACGCGGTGGCGCACCTCGCGGAGCTCGGGCACCGGCAGCTGGCGTACGTGGCCGGCCCGCACGACCGCTCCCACGTGCAGTACCGCACGGACGCGTTCCTCGCCGCGGTGGCGGCGCACGGGTTGTCGGTGCTCGGGATCGTGCGCACCGACTTCTCCGCGGAGGCGGGGTACCGGGCCACCGACGAGCTGCTCGGGCAGCGCGAGCGGCCCACCGCGATCCTCTACGACAGCGACCCGATGGCGATCGCGGGCTGCCGGGCGGCGCGGGCGCGCGGGCTGAGCGTGCCCGGGGATGTGTCGGTGATCGGGCACGACGACATCCACCTGAGCCGCTGGACGACACCCGCGCTGACGACGATCCAGCAGGACGTGCAGGAGCTCGGCGAGCGGTGCGCGTTGCGACTGCTGGAGCTGCTCGGCGTGACCACCGCGCCGCACGGCCCGCTGCCCGACCCGCGGCTGGTGGTGCGCGAGTCGACCGGTCCGGCCCCTACCGGACCTCGGCGGGGGTGACCGGGCGGCCGTGCTCGAGGGACTGCTCCGCCGCGGCGAGGACCTCCACGATCTCCTCGCCGAACCGCAGGTCGGTGGGGTGGGTGCGGGCACCGGTGGCGGCCATCGCGGCGAGGTCGGTGAGCGCGGTGGCCGCGGCGGTCTCCACGGTGGACAGCGGGGTGGGCATCGCCAGGGCCCCGGCCGCGCCGACGGCGGTGAACAGGCTCTGCTGCAGCGGGGCGGTGAGGCTCAGTGTGGCGGTGCTGGACGGTCCCGCCTCGTGACGCAGCGCGAGGTGCACCGTGTCGCCCGCGCCGGGCCGGGCGGTGACCTCCGCGGCCGGGCCGAGCACGCCGAGCGCGACGGACAGCGCGTGCGGTCCCACGTCCCACAGCGCGCCCTTCGCCTGGCGCCAGTCGGCGGGGTCGCGTGGGGCGTCCGGGGCGTAGAGGCCGGCGAGCCAGCTCGCGTGGGCGCTGTGCCACCCGCCGCGCTCGCGGGCGGCGGCGATCCAGGCGCCCTGCTCGGGCCGGTGGCGCGAGGTGAGGAACACCAGGCCCGCGACGTCGTGCTCCTCGGCGGCGGCGCGGATGCGCCGGGCGGCGGGCAGGTCGAGCGCGAGGGGCTTCTCCACCAGCATGTGCACACCCGCGCGGGCGGCCCGGACGGCCAGCTCGGGCTGGACGGTGGGCGGCACGGTGAGCACCACGGCGTCGACGGCGTCGAGGAGCGCGTCGACCGTTCCGAAGGCGGGCACGCCGTGCGGGGCGGCGACCCGCTCGGCCTTCGCGGGGTCGCGGCCCCACACGCCCGCGAACTCGATGTCGGGGTGGGCCGCGAGGGTGGGGGCGTGCGTGTCGCTCGCCCACGTGCCGGTGCCGATGACGCCCGTGCGCAGTGCCATCTGCCCAGCAAAGCACGATCATCGGGCGTGCTTGCCGGGGGCTCCGGTCGCCGTGCTACGGTCCCGAAACCGGTTACTCGACGGCGACACGGTTCGTCGGTTGAAGGGCCGGGAGTGCGCCGGTTGCTCGACGACCCTCGACGAAACCGGTTTCGCAACGAGGCGGCCGGAAGGAGTGGGGCGGCGGGATGAGGATCCGCGGGAGAACGGCCGCGTTCATCGCCGTCACCGGCGCCATGGTGCTCGGGGTGGCGGCCACGATCGGCTACTCCGTGGGCACCGGCCGCGACCCGTCCCGGACGGTCACGTGGTGGGTGCCGAACTGGGACTCGGAGATCGCCACCGAGCTGGTGGCGGAGTTCGAGGCGCAGAACCCCGACCTGTCGGTCGAGATGGTCGAGACCACGTCGGACACGATGGCGAACAAGGTCTCGGTGGCCCTCGACTCGGACAACCCGCCCGACGTGATCACCGAGCTGTCGTCGCGCACCCGCACCTACATCGCGAAGGGCGCGCTCTCCGACCTCTCGGACATGTACGGGCCGGACATGCCGCGGTCGGACTTCATCCCCGGCGCGCTGGAGGCCGTCACCGACGGCGCCGCCACCTACGCCGTGCCCTACCGGTGGGACTGCGTCGCCCTGATCTACAACAAGGACCTGTTCGCGGCGGCCGGCATCACCGAGCCGCCCGCCACGTGGGCCGACCTGCTGGCCGACGCCCGCAAGCTCACGTCGGGCGACGTCACCGCCACGGCGTGGCCGATGAGCGGGGCCGCGGAGGACCTGGTGCGCCGCTACCTCGGCTTCGCGCTCTCGGCGGGTGCGACGATCGAGCACGGCGTCCCGCGGATGGACCTCGCGTCGTCGCAGGCCGCGCTGGAGATCGTCGGCGGCTCGGTGGCCGAGGGCTGGGCCTCGCGCAGCTCCCTGGAGGTCGACAACTCCGAGGTCCGCGAGCTGTTCATCAACGGGCGCATCGCGATGTACCTGGGCGGCGTGTTCGACGTGGAGCAGCACCTCGAGGCCGGGATCAACGTCGGCACGGCGCTGACCCCCGGCCCGGACGGCCCGGGGATGCAGACCGCCGACGGCTGGGGCTACCTCGTGCCGGAGAAGGCGAAGAACGTATCGGGCGCGCGCAGGCTCGTCGAGTTCCTCTCCCGGCCGGAGACCATGGCCCGGCTGACCATGACCTACCCGGCCCGCATCAGCGCGAGCGGCGACCCGCGGTTCCACGACGAGTACCGCGAACCCCACTACGAGCAGCTCGCCGAGCACTCGGTGCCGCCCCCGAACGACCCGGCCTGGGTGGGCCTGAACCCGTTCGTCTACAGCACCGTCCAGGCGGTCGCGCTCGGCCAGACCTCGCCCGCGGACGGCGCTCGCGCCATCCAGGCCGAGGCCGACCGGGTGCTCGGGCCGGCCGGCTGAGGAGGACGTCGATGACTGCAGCCGGTGCCACCGCCACGATCGCGCACCCCACCCCGGCCGCGCGCGCCGCCCGCAACCGGCGCCGCACGGGGCTCGCCCTCACATTGCCCGCCGTGCTCGTGATGGCCGGCCTGACGGTCGTGCCGGTCGTCTCGGTGATCCAGCGGGCGATCAGCGGGGAGGGCCGCGCGGCCTTCGGGCGGCTGGTCGGCTCGCCGGACTTCGGGCGGGTCCTGCTCAACACCGCGGTGTGGACGGTCGTGGCCGTGGTCGGCGCGCTCCTGGTGGGCCACGCGGCAGCGTTGCTGATGCACTCGCGGTACCTGCGGCTGGCCGGGTTCTGGCGCGGCCTGTTCATGATCCCGTGGATCATCCCGAACGTCGTCGGCGCCACGGTCTGGAAGTGGAACTTCTCCGTCGACTACGGGCTGGTCAACCACTGGCTGCTGCAGGCGGGGCTCATCGCCCAGCCGATCGGCTGGCTGTCGGACCCATCGGTGGTGCTGATCGCGCTCGCCGTGGTGCAGGTGTGGTTCACCGCGCCGTTCATCATGCTGATGGTCTCGGCCGCGCTCACCGCGATCCCCGAGGAGCGCATAGAGGCGGCCCGGATCGACGGGGCGGGCGGTCCCGCGGTGCTGCGCCACATCATCCTGCCCGCGATCCGCACCACCAGCGGGCTCGCCGCGCTGCTCATGGTGGTGTGGGCGCTGAACTCGTTCACGATCATCTGGGTGGCCACCGGCGGCGGCCCGGCCGGGGCGTCGACGATCCTGCCGATCCTGATCTACCAGGCGTTCCAGACCGGTGACGCGGCGATGGTCTCCGCGGTCGCGCTCATCCAGCTCGTCGTCTCGATGGTGTTCGCGGTGATCTACATCCGGGCGATCCGGGACGACATGGAGGAGGCGGCGTCGTGAACAGGCGTGTGCTCGCCACGGGCACGTGGATCGGCATCGCCGTGCTGGCGGTCTGGACGCTCGCGCCGATCGCGGTGATGACGGCGACGTCGCTCAAGCCCCGCGACGAGATCTTCGCGATCCCGCCCGCGCTGCTGCCGCGGACGTGGACGCTGGACAACTACGTCGAGGTGTTCACCAACTCCTCGATGCCGCGGGCGTTCCTCAACTCGATCCTCGCCGCGCTCCTCGTCACGATCATGACGATCCTGCTCTGCGGGAGCGTCGGCTACGCGCTCGCGCGCTTCCGGTTCCGCTCGGCGCGCCCGGTGGCGCTGTTCATCCTGCTCGGCCAGATGGTGCCGATCACGGTCCTGCTGCTGCCGCTCTACGAGATGATCGGCGCGATGCAGCTGCTCGACACGATCGCCGGGATCGGCATCGCCCACCTGGTGATCACCGTGCCGCTGGTCACCTGGATGATCCGCAACCAGATCGCGGCGATCCCGGTGGAGCTGGAGGAGGCCGTCCTCATCGACGGCGGCTCGCGGTTCGACGCGGTCACCTACGTCACGCTGCCGGTGGCGGCGCCCGGGCTCGCCGCGGCCGGGATGTACGCGTTCCTGCAGTCCTGGCACGAGTTCGTGCTGGCCTCGGTGCTCACCTCGACCACCAGCGCGCGCACCGCGCCCGTGGCGCTCACCGAGTTCGCCTCCGAGTACTCGGTCGACTGGGGCTCGACGATGGCCGCGTCGGTGGTGCTGAGCGTGCCCGTGGTGATCGCGTTCATCGCGCTGCAGAAGTACTTCGTGCGCGGGTTGGCCAGCGGTGGGGTGAAGGGGTGAACGGGTGAAGATCGTCGACCTGAGGTGCGCGGTGATCGGGAACAGCCCGATCGTGCGGATCGTCACCGACGAGGGGGTCGACGGCTTCGGTGAGATCGAGTCGTCCAAGCCCTACATGCGCCCGGTCATGGAGATGTACCGCGAGTTCCTGCTCGGTGAGGACCCCACGGACGTCGAGCGGTGCCTGCTGAAGATCCGCCGCTTCGCCGGGTTCAAGCCGTGGGGCAGCGCCGTGTCGGCCATCGAGATCGCGCTCTGGGACGTGGCGGGCAAGGCCGCGGGGCTGCCGGTGTACAAGCTGCTCGGCGGCAAGGTGCGCGACCGCGTGCGCGTCTACAACGGGGGCGTGCGCCCGCAGATGAACGGCTACGCGCCGGAGGACTACGCGCGGGCCATGGCGGAGATGAAGGCCGCGCCCGAGGGCTTCACCCTGATCAAGGAGGGCGTGGCCTTCCACGGCCCGATGGCGAAGAGCACCCCCGGCTTCTTCTACGGCGACCTGCGCACCGGCCCGCGCCACCCCGACCGCGGTCCGCTCACCGAGCGGGGCCTGAAGCACGCGATCGCGTGCGTCGAGGCGATGAAGGACGTGCTCGGCGACGAGGTCGGGCTGGCCCTGGACGCCGGTCCCGGGTTCACCGTGCCCGACGCCATCCGGCTGCTGCGCGCGCTGGAGCCGCTGAACCTGATGTGGGTGGAGGACCTGCTCACCGGCGACTACGTGCCGTGGGTGCACGCCGACCAGTACCGCGAGGTCACCGTCGCCACCAGCACCCCGACCCACACCGGCGAGCAGATCTACCTGCGGCAGAACTTCAAGGACCTGATCTCCACGCAGGCCGTGCGGGTGGTGGGGCCCGACCCGTGCGACGTCGGCGGCATCGCCGAGCTGAAGTGGGTGGCCGAGTACGCCGACCTGCACGGGGTGCAGATCGCGCCGCACGGCGTGCTGGACGGCGTGTTCGGCCTCGCCGCGCTCGTGCAGGTGTGCGCCACGCTGCCGGACAACTTCATCGCGTTCGAGTACCCGGTGGCGAAGCCGGGGTGGTGGTATTCGATCGTCACCGGCCTGCCCGAGCGGATCGTGGTCGACGGGTTCATCGACGTCTGGGACCGGCCCGGGCTCGGCGTCGAGTTCGACCGCGAGGCCGCCTCCGCCCACCTGGCCCCCGAGGACGAGGACTTCTTCGCATGACGAGCACCCAGGACCTGCCCCGGCGCCCGCTCGGTTCCACCGGGCTGCAGATCACGTCGCTGACGATCGGGGCGGGCCCGCTGGGGTCGATGCCCGCCAACTTCGGCTACGAGGTGCCCGCCGAGCGCGGGATCGCCACCGCCGTGGCCGCGTTGACCGGCCCGGTCAACGCGCTCGACACCTCGAACTCCTACAGCCGTGGCGAGTCGGAGCGCCGGGTCGGGGAGGCGCTGCGGCAGATCGGCGGGCTGCCCGAGGGCTACGTGCTGTCCACCAAGCTGGACCGGGACCTCGACACCGGCGAGTTCACCGGCGACCGGATGCGGCGCTCGATCGAGGAGAGCCTGGAGCGGCTCGGCCTCGACCGGGTGCCGCTGCTGCACCTGCACGACCCGGAACACATCGGGTTCGCGGAGTCGATGGTGCCGGGCGGCCCGGTGGAGGTGCTCGTCCAGCTGCGTGACGAGGGGATCGCCGGTGCGATCGGGGTGGCCGGCGGGCCGATCGACATGCTGCGCGAGTTCGTGGCCACGGACGTGTTCGACGCGGTGCTCACGCACAACCGGTGGACGCTGGTCGACCGGTCGGCGGGGCCGCTGATCGAGGAGGCGGCCGCCCGCGGGCTCGGCGTGATCAACGCCGCGGTGTTCGGCGGCGGGATCCTTGCCGCGGGCGCCAGGGCGTCGTCCCGCTACGCCTACCGCGAGGCCGAGCCGGAGCTGCTCGCCGCGGTGGCCGAGATCGAGCGGCTCTGCGGGGAGCACGGGGTTCCGCTCGGTGCTGCCGCGGTGCAGTTCTCCACCCGCGACCCTCGGATCGCCACCACGGTGGTGGGCGTCTCGCGCCCGGAACGCATCGCGGGGAGCGTCGAGCTCGCCACCGTGCCGATCCCGGACGCGCTGTGGAGCGAGGTCGACGCCGTGGTGGCGGGGCTCGCCCGGTAGCTCCCCGCCCTATGCCAGCATGGTGGCTTTACTGGCATATTGCGCCAGTAAAGCCACCATGCTGGCATTCGGAGGGCCGGCCTCCTGATGGCGCCGCGCATTCTGCGGGGCCGCTCCTCGCAGCTCCTCCGGCACATCTAGCGACCATTTGCCCTTGATCGACGACCCATGGAGGCAATTTCGCTCTCCACTGGGCCCATGATCAGGGAGTTGGCGCATTCCCGGGTCGAAAACGCCCGATAATGCGCCAAAGTCGCGATCATGGCCGCGGCGCCGGTCTCCGGGCGAGCGACGCCGCCAGGCGCCCTTGAGGCTGTTCTCATTCCTTCAAGCGCCCGGGCCGCCGCGACGGCGATCATCGCGGCATGAGCGACGATCAGGATGTCCGCCTCGGCGCGTTCGTGTTCACCAGCCGGTACGCGGGGCAGACCGCGGGGGAGGTGCTGGCCCGCGGGGTCGCCGTGGCACGTGCGGCCGAGGCGGCGGGCTTCGACGACGTCTGGGTCACCGAGCACCACTTCGTGCCGTTCGGGGTCAACCCCTCGGCGCTGACGCTGGCCGGGTACCTGCTCGGGCGCACGAGCACGGTACGGGTCGGCACCGCGGTGACGGTGCTGCCGCTGCACTCCCCGGTCCACGTCGCGGAGCAGGCGGCGCTGCTGGACCACGTCTCCGGCGGGCGGTTCGACCTCGGGGTGGGCCGGGCGCAGCCGGTGGTGGACTACGAGGTGATCGGGCGTGGCGTCGAATACTGGCAGCGAGGGCTGCCCGAGGCGCTCGACCTGACCCTGGCGGCCCTGTCGGGCCCGGTGTCGGCCGACTCCGACCTCTACCGGTTCCGCGAGGTGACGCCCGGCCTCGGCCCCGCAGGGCCCCGGCCGGCACCGGTGTACGTCGCGGCGAACTCCCCGACGTCGGTGGAGCTGGCCGCGAGCCGGGGCCTGCCGATGCTGCTCTTCTTCGACAAGGACGCCGGGACGAAGGCCGACCTGCTCGCGCGGCACGCCGCGATCGCCGAGGCCGCAGGCCACGCCGCCACCGGCTACCAGCACGGCATGGCCCTCTTCGCGCACGTGTGCGACGACGCCGAGGAGGCCCGATCGGTGGTGCGGCGCGCCGCGGGGGAGTTCGTGCGGGCGAACCGCGAGTACCGGCTGCTGCTCGACGTACCCCAGCGCATCGAGCCGGGCGCCACGGAGGACGACGTGGCCGCGGGGCTCACCGAGGCCGTCCTGGCCACCCACCCGGTGGGTACCGCGGAGGACTGCGTCGAGCGCCTGGTCGACCAGATCCGCCGGTCCGGCTGCACGCGGGTGCTGTGCCAGGTGGAGATCAGCGGCGACCACGAGAGCGTGCTGGCCAACGTCAAGCGGTTCGGCCAGGAGGTGCTCCCCGAGGTCCGCAGGCGGCTCCGCACCCCCGCGGGGAGGTCGTGATCGCAGGTATCGGGCAGCGGTCGCGTGCGTAGCCTGGGGGCATGAGCGTCGGCGCGGGGCCGTTGGTGGAGTTCGACCACTCCTACGCCCGGGACCTGCCCGCACTGGCCGTGCCGTGGACGGCCGCCCCGGTCCCGGCGCCCACCCTGCTGGCCCTCAACGAAGGGCTGGCCGCCGAGCTGGGGTTCGACGCCGAGGCGCTGCGGGAGCCTGCCGGCGTCGCGTTGCTCGTCGGCAGCGGGCTCCCGGACGGCGCGCGCCCCGTCGCGCAGGCCTACGCGGGCCACCAGTTCGGCGGCTACGTGCCGCGGCTGGGGGACGGGCGGGCGTTGCTGCTCGGTGAGCTCGTCGACCGCGGCGGCCGGCGCCGCGACCTGCACCTGAAGGGGTCCGGACGCACCCCGTTCGCCCGCGGTGGGGACGGCAAGGCGGCCGTCGGGCCGATGCTGCGGGAGTACGTGACGGCGGAGGCGATGCACGCGCTCGGCATCCCCACCAGCCGGGCGCTCGCGGTGGTCGCCACCGGTGAGGAGATCGTGCGGGAGAGCCTGCTGCCCGGTGCGGTCCTCGCGCGGGTCGCGGCCAGCCACCTGAGGGTCGGGACGTTCCAGTACGCGGCCGCGGCGGGCGGACCGGCGCTCGTGCGCGACCTCGCGGACCACGCGATCGCCCGCCACTTCCCCGACGTGGCAGAGGCGGACAACCCGTACCTGGAGTTCTACCGGCGGGTGGTCGACGCGCAGGCGTCGCTCGTCGCCCGCTGGATGCTCGTGGGGTTCGTCCACGGCGTCATGAACACCGACAACACGACGATCTCCGGGGAGACCATCGACTACGGCCCGTGCGCCTTCATGGACCAGTTCGACCCGGCCACGGTCTTCAGCTCGATCGACCACGGCGGGCGCTACGCCTACGGGAACCAGCCCGGCATCGCCCAGTGGAACCTCGCCCGGCTGGCCGAGACGCTGCTGCCGCTGATCGACGAGGACCCGAACGTCGCCGTCGACGCCGCCACCGAGGTGGTGACCGAGTTCGTCGAGCGGTACGAGCGCTACTGGGCGAGCGGCATGGCGGCGAAGCTCGGCCTCGAGACACCGGACGCCCCGCTCGTGCAGGACCTGCTGGCGCTGCTGCACGCCCAGCGCGTGGACTTCACCCGGTTCTTCCGTGCGCTGTCGGCGCACCTGCGGGGAGCTGGTGCGCGGTCCCTGTTCGCGCAGCCGGCCGCGTTCGACGCGTGGGTCGCGCGGTGGGAGGTGCTGCTGCCGCCGGACCGCAGCGCCGTGGCGGCGGCCATGGACCGGGTGAACCCCGTCCACGTCCCCCGCAACCACCTGGTGGAGGAGGCTCTGGCCGCGGCCACCGCCGGGGACATGGCACCGTTCCACCGCCTCGTGGACGTCGTCACGAGCCCGTTCGACGAGCGTCCCGGGCTGGAGCGCTACGCCGAACCGGCGCCGGCCGGGAGCGGCCGCCACGTCACCTACTGCGGCACCTGAGCACCTATCCGCTGCGCCACAGCGTGGCGAAGAACATCTCCCGGCTCGGGTAGCGGTCGACGCCCTTCACCGTGGTGCGGGTGATGGTCGCGAGGTAGGCCCGGCTCAGCCAGCAGACGGCGAGGTCCTCGTTCACCACCAGCTCCACCTGCTGGTAGGCGGCGTCGCGCCGCGCCTCGTCACCGGTGCTCGCGGCCTCGGCGAGCAGCGCGTCCACCTGTGGGTTCGAGTAGGTGCCGTAGTTCGCGCTCCCTCCCGTGCCCAGCAGGCGTTGCACCGGCGGGAACGGGGTGTCGAACGAGCTCACGGTGGTGGTGAGGTCGAAGTCGCCGCTCTGCACGACCTCCGCGGAGTAGCGGGCGAGGTCGAACAGCTCCACGTCGACGTCGATGCCGACGGCGGCGAGCTGGGCCTGCACGAACTCGCCGAACTGCCCGCGGGCGGTGGTCGTCTTCAACGCGACCGCGGTGCTCCCGCCGCCTGCCCGGTACTCGGCCACGAGCTGCCGCGCCCGCTCCTGGTCGAACGCGGGCCACGCCTGCGTCGCCTGCGCGGAGTGGTACGGGCTGGTCTCCCCGAACAGGCTCTGCGCCGGCACGAGCTGGTTGTTGTAGAGGCTCGCCGACAGCGCCTGCAGGTCGAGCGCGCGCACCACCGCCTCCCGCATCCGCCGGTCGTCGAACGGGGCGCGGGCGAAGTTGAAGTAGAGCAGCTCGCCGCTGTCGCCCGGGCCGTAGTAGACGGCGAGGTCCGGGTTCTGCAACGCCCGCACCAGCTCCTGGTTGTACGCGGCGAGGATCACGTCCACGTCGCCGTTCTGGATCGACGCGTAGCGGCTCTCGGTGTCCGAGAGCGGCCGGAACTCGAGCCCGTCCAGGTATGGCATGCCCTGTTGCCAGTAGGTCGGGTTGCGCTCGAGCACGATCCGCGAGTCGCGCACCCACTCGACGAGCCGGAACGGGCCGGCCCCGACCGGGTGCTCACCGATCGCGTCCCCCTGCTGCTCCAGGGCGGCCGGCGAGATGATCATGCCGAGGCTCCCGGCGAAGATCGGCTGCGCGAAGACGGCGGGGAACGCGCCGAGCGGGGACGTCAGCGCGAACTCGACGGTGAGCGGGTCGAGCGCCCGCATCGACGCGATGCTCTGCGCCGCGGTGCGCGCCGGGGTGGACGGTGCGTCCACGTGGCGCTGCACGTTGAGCAGGACGGCGTCGGCGTCCAGGGGCGTGCCGTCGGAGAACGTCACCCCGGGCCGCAGCCGCATCCGCCAGGTGCGGCCGTCGTCCGGGGTGTCCATCGACTCCGCCAGGTAGGGCTGCGTCGTGCCGTCGGGGGTGAGCCGCATCAGCGTGTCGTAGACGGCGAACGCTGCGGGGTTGGCGTTCTGGACCGTCGGGTCGAAGCTCGCGGGCTCGCGGTCCATGCCGATCCGCAGGGTGCCGCCCGGCTGCGGGGTGCCCTCGGCCGAGCGGTCGCCGCCGTAGGCGTTGACGGCCTGGATCCGCGTCTCGCCGGTGCGGACGTCCGCGGCGCCGCAGGCCGCGAGCGCGAGGAGCCCGATCGCCGCTGCCAGGGCCGGCAGGACCCGGGACGGCGCGCCGGACACGGCTTACTCGCCTGCGGCCGGTTGCGTCACGGTCGGCGCGTCCGCTGCGTCCGCGACCTCGGCCCGGCGGAACGCCTCGGCCTCCTGGACCGCGGGGTCGTCGTCGGTGCCCAGGTAGCGCCAGTCCTCACCGTCGGCGAGGATCTTGTCGGCCCCGCGGAGCCTGGTGAAATCGTGATCGGGCCCGGCGAGCGCGGGCGGGGTGGTGCCCTCGGCCGTCAGGCTCTTGGCCGCCCGGATGAGCAGCGACCGCATCCGGATGATCGCCTTGTCGATCGTGCCCAGCCGCTCCTGCGAGCGGTCGTAGACGGGCCCCATCGACTCGGTGACCATCAGGTCCTGGCTGACGAAGTCGCGGATCCCGCTGAACGTCTCGGTGCGCTGCACGTCGCGGTCGATCAGGTAGGTGTTGTCCTCGACGTAGTCGCGGGGCGTGATCCCGCCGGCCTGCCGGGTGAACGGGGTCTCGAACGGGCTGTAGTCGTGCAGCGGGCCGCCGCCGTAGCCGTGCGGGTTGGCGTCCACCGACACGTTGAACGTGTAGCGGAAGCAGTTGTGGTCGTCGACGGGCACGACCATCAGGTGCCGGGTGTTGAACGGCACCGCGGCGATGATCGTGCTGTACGGGAAGATGTATTCGGTGATCCGGACGTTCGTGTGCTCGTTCGGCGTGGTGCGCAGGCCGGCGTAGCGGAATCCGTACCACGTGTCCTGCACTTCCAGCCGCGGCGCGCGGTCGTGGATCCAGAACTTCCACGTCATCGCGTTGGAGGGATATCCGGGTTTGTCGCTGCCGTCGTCCGGCACCTCCTCGGCGGCGTCGAACATGTGCAGCCACGAGATGTGGGCGGTGTCGACGTTGCCCTCCATCGTCTGCACCCAGTTGCACGTGGAGCCCAGCTTGGTGGCGAGCTGGTGCTCGCGCGGGAGGGATTCGGTGCCGAAGTCGCGGAACGGGGTGATCGTGTCTGCCGGGCCCATGTAGGTCCACACGATCCCGCCGGACTCGTGGGTGGGGTACGCCTTGGCCCGGACGCGGTCCTTGAACGTGCTGGTGGGCGGCTCGCTGGGCATGTCGATGCACGCGCCGTCGGCGTCGAACTGCCACCCGTGGTACGGGCAGCGCAGGCCGCAGATGCCCGGGCCCGGGGTGCCCGGCGCGCCGACCGTGCCCTCGTTGCGCCCGTAGAACAGCGACGCGCCGCGGTGGGGGCAGTTCTCCTGGATCAGCCCGACCCGGCCGTTGAGGTCGCGGAATGCCACCAGGTTCTCGCACAGCAGCCGCACCCGGACCGGATCCCCGCCCGGTTCCGGAATTTCGCTGGAGAGCAGAGCGGGCGTCCAGTAGCGCCGCAGGAGTTCGCCCATCGGGGTGCCGGGGCCGACTCGGGTGAGAACCTCGTTGTCCTGCTGGGACAGCATCGTCCGACCTCCAGGAATTTCGGCGGGCCGTCCTCGACGTTAACGCCGGGGGTGGGTCCGCACGAAACTCCGATTGTTTCTACCGGACCATCAGGACCGGTGATGACGACTCTGCGTCAACAGGCCACGAAGTGATCGGTCCGGCCGCCGCGCGCGTCCCAGGAGAGGCGGAACCGCGCCGGCCGCCCGTCGTCCCCGGCCGGGAACTCGACCTCGTGGGTGCCGCCCTGGCGCAGGTCGCCCAGCACGTCCTCGCGGACGTCGGTGCCCGGGTCGCCGTGGGCGGCCACCCAGTCGCCGACGATCTGGCGGTAGAAGGCCGCGGCGTCGCGCCAGTCGGGGAACCGGTGCTCCTCGTCGATGCCGCTCACGAGCCACATGCCGCCTCCGTCGATACGCCGATCCCGCCCCGTGTGGTGGCCCCGTACCGGGCCTTCTCCCGTGTGAGGTCCAGGGGGCGGCCGCGCTGCGACCGTTGCTCGAAGGCCGCGTCGTCCAGCAGGGCCGCCGGCACGAGCCAGGCGATCTCGAACTCCAGCCCGTCCGGGTCCTTCGCGTAGACGCTCTTGGACGTGCCGTGGTCGGTGGCGCCGACGTAGGCGCCCGCCGCCGCCAGCGCGCGGGCGAGGTCGTCGAGCTCGTCGAGGGTGCCCACCTCCCAGCCGAGGTGGTACAGGCCCACCGCCCCGCGCCCGGCGGGGGAGTCGGTGGCGTCGTCGCCGAGGGCGAACAGGCCCAGGTCGTGGTCGTTGGTGGAGTCGGGGGCCTGCAGGAACGCGGCCTGTCCTGGCCGCTCCATCTGCACGGTGAAGCCGAGCAGGTCGCGGTAGAACGCCACGCTGCGGTCGACGTCGCGCACGTAGAGCACGGCGTGGTTCAAGCGGTGGATCCCCATCCGCACGGAGCGTAAGCGGTGCCGGCGGGTCCGGGAAGCAACGTTTGCTTCTGGCGGTCCATCCGCCGCGCTGATGATCCGGCTACCCGGAGGGGTGGCGGCGGCCCCGCTCCCTGGGTTTCCATGAGCGGGTGAAGTCCGCAACGTCGCGCCTCACGCGGCTCGACCTCAACCTGATCGTCGTGCTGCGCGAGCTCCTGCGCGAGCGCAACGTGACGCGGGCGGCGAAGCGGGTCGGGGTGTCGCAGCCCGCGGCGAGCGCCGCGCTCTCGCGGCTGCGGCGCCACTTCGACGACGACCTGCTGGTGCGGCGGGGCGGGCGCTACGAGCTGTCGGCGCTGGCCTTCCAGCTCGTCGACCAGGTCGAGGCGGTGTGCGAGGGCGTCGAGCGGCTCATCGCCACCGGCTCGCGGTTCGACCCGGCCACCACCCGCCGGGAGTTCGAGATCGTGATGTCCGACTTCGTGGTCACGGTGCTGGGGGAGCGGCTCACCGGGCTGCTCAACGCCGACGCCCCGGGCGCGCGCCTGAACGTCGTGATGGTGCGCGAGGCGCTCGCCGCGAACATCGGCCACACGATCCAGGTGGCCGACTGCGTGGTCTCCCAGCCGACCACCCGGTTCCTGGTGCCCGAGATGTGCTCGGCCCTGCTCTTCGAGGACCGCTGGGTGTGCGTCGTGGCGCGGGACAACCCCCGGTTCGGGGGCGAGGTCGCCGACCTCGACGAGCTGACGGGGGCCACCTGGGTGGTGCCCTACCACGACGACGCGACGTTCCCCTCGGTCGTGCCGGTGAGCAGGCAGTTCGCGCGGCTCGGCGTGCGGCCCCGGGTGGCCGTGCGGGTCGACAGCTACCACGCCGTGCCCTACCTCGTGGCCTCGACCGACCACGTGGCGCTCATGCAGCAGCGGCTCGCCGCGGCGTGCGCGCGCTACCTGCCGCTGCGGATCCTGGAGAGCCCCCGCCCGCTCGAGCCGCTCGAGATCCGGCTCTGGTGGCACGTCCGGCACGACGCGGACCCGGGGCACCGCTGGTTCCGTGGGCTGGTGGGGCGCGCGGCCCGCGACTGCGCGGCGCGCTCCGCCGTCACCAACGGCTCTGGATCGTCGCGAGCTCCCGCAGCGCCCCCACCACGCTGAGCAGGTGGGTGCGCATCGTCCGCTCGGCCCGTTCCGGATCGCCGGAGCACACCGCCTCGATGACGTCGAGGTGTTCGCGCAGCCCCACGGCGGGCCGGCCGGGCAGCAGGGCCACGCTGAAGTGGTAGCGCACGCTCTGGGTGCGCAGGCGGTCGAGCATGAGGCCCGCGGTCTGGTGCGCGGAGATCTCGCGCACGGCCCGGTGCACGAGCTGGTTGGTGCGGCTGTAGGTCGGGATGTCGCCACCCTCGACGGCGGCGCGCATCCGGTCGCCCAGCTCGCGCAGGCGCGCGCGGTCCTCCTCCGTGGCGCGCTCGGCGGCCTTGGCCGCGCAGAGCCCCTCCACCACCGCGCGGGTCTCGGTGATCTCGACGGCCTCCTCGAGCGAGATCGGGCGCACGCGGGCGCCGCGGTTGCGCTCGCGCTGCACGATCCCCTCGTTCTCCAGCTGGGCGAGCGCTGTGCGGACGGTGCCGCGCGAGGCCTGGTAGAGCGACACGAGGTCGGCCTCGGGCAGCCGCTGGCCCGGCGCGTAGCGGCCCTGCATGATGCCGTCGCGCACGGCGGACACCACCTCGGCCACCGCCTCGCTCGGGGCCGTCTCCCCATCAGCCATGGGCCGTCCTCTCGTACCGGTCCGGATCCGGGCGTAACCCTTACACGCACCGCACGTCGACCAGCGCAGGCCTGCGGTCGTGTTCGACCGATCGGAGGGCCTGCCGGAGCGCCGGCACGAGCTGCGCGCGCTGCTCGACCCGCAGCCCCAGCCCACCCGACGCCTCGGCGTAGGCCGCGAAGTCCGGCACCGGGCCGAGCTGGGCGAGCGGGGAGAGCGCGCCGCCGCCCGCCGTGTGCCCGTCCGGGTACATGCGCAACGTCGAACCCTGCACCGCGCCCCAGTGGCCGTTGGTGCACACCACGGTGAGGACGGGCAGATCGTGCATGGCCATGGCGTGGTGGCAGGCCGCCGGGTTGGCGAACAGGTAGGCGCCGTCGCCGACGGCGGCGATCACCGTGGCCTCCGGGCGCGCCATCTGCAGGCCGAGCGCGGCCGGGAGCCCCCAGCCGAGACCGCCCGCCGGTGGGGTGCCGAACCAGGTGCCGGGGGTGGTGGAGGCGAGCAGTTCCGCCGATGCCCAGTACTCGTTGACGACGACGGCGCCGGGCGGCCGCACCCGGGCCAGCGCCGCGTTGAGCGCGGTCTTCGTGATCGGCCCGGTGCGCTCGGCCTCGTCGGCGAGCACCCGCTCGCGGCGGGCCCGCCAGCCGCTCACCCGCGCCGCCAACCGGTCGGCCCGGCCGGGGTCGACGGCACGCGTGCCGAGCGCCGCGCTGAGCCCGGCCAGCAGGGCCGTGGACGTGGTGGTGATCGACAGGTCGGCGCGGTGGGTGCGCACCGGGTAGCGGGAGAAGTGCGGGTCGGGCCCGCACTGGACGACCACGGCGTCGGCACGCGGTGCGGCGGTGCCGGGGATCCACGGCACATCGAGGTCGAGCACGCAGAGCACGTCGGCCTCGCCGAGCACGGCGTCGACGGAGTAGCCGGCGTGCAGCGGGTGGTCGGCGGGCAGGTTGACGTGGCGCGGCCCCTGCTCGACCACCGCGATGCCGAACCGGCGGCTCAGCTCGTCGAGCAGCACGACCGCGTGCGCGTCGGCACCCGCGTCGGCGGTGACGACCACCGGGAAGGAGGCGGTGGCGAGCAGGTCGGCGAGCCGGGCGACGGCACCGGGGTCGGGGTGGGGCGGGGCCGGCCGGGCGGGCGCGGGCGGGGCGCCGGTGCCCGGCATCGGCGCAGCCAGCACCTCGCGCGGCAGCGTGAGGTACACCGGCCCGCCGGGCTCCGTGCACGCCACGTCGACGGCCCGGTCGACCACGTCGGTGACGTGCGCGCCGTCGCGCAGCTCGTAGTCCCACGCCACGAACTCGCGCAGCATCCCGGCCTGGTCGAACATCTCCTGCGCCCAGTGGATCGGGAAGTCGCGGGCGCCGAGGCGGGTGTGCTCGAAGAGCGGGGTGCGGCCCGCGGCGAGCAGGATCGGCACCCGGCTGCGGGCGGCGTTGAACACCGCGCAGACGGCGTTGGCGGTACCGACGCTCGTGTGCAGCACGACCGCCTGCATGCGGCCGTCGCCGAGGTAGGACCCGTGCGCCATCGACACGGCCAGGTTCTCGTGGGCGCAGACCACCACGTCGGGGAGGTCGAGCCGCGACTCGTGGCGCCGCGCGTACGCCTCGACGATCGGCGCGAAGTCGGTGCCGCTGTTGACGAACAGCCGGTCGACCCCGCGCCGGCGCAGCCGCACGAGGAACGCCTCCGCGACCGTCCGCACCACGGAGGTCGGCGCCGCGACCGGGCCGGCGCGGCCCTCGGGGTGGAGGCGCGCGGTGGGTGCGTCTCGCAGCTCCATGGTCACCTCCACCATCAGCGCCGCTGAACCCTACGCATCATCAAGATTGTTAACAATATGGTTGCCGGAATTGGTTTTACGGAGCTATGGTCATGCCATTCATCCCGCAGCCAGGGGGCCTGTCAATGGGTGCAGCCGTCGGAGAGGACGGACCTGAGGCCCGGCTCCGCGTGCCCGTTCCCCTGTCGCGTCACGGGGAGGAATCGGCGGTGACCGCCGGCTGACCTCCCGTCCCACCACCACACCCCGAGAGGCCGATGATGCTCTCTGCACAGGACAACGAGTTCCTGACCCGAGTGGGGCCGGGCACGCCGATGGGCGACCTGCTGCGCCGGTACTGGACGCCCGCGTTGCTGGTCAGCGAGGTGCCGGAGCCGGCGGGCGACCCGGTGCGCGTGCGGTTGCTCGGTGAGGACCTGGTCGCGTTCCGGGACGTGAACGGCCGAGTCGGGCTGATCCAGGAGAACTGCCCCCACCGCGGGGCGTCGTTGTTCTACGGGCGCAACGAGATCGGCCCCGACGGCACCTGCGGCCTGCGCTGCCCGTACCACGGGTGGCAGTTCGACGCCGACGGCGCGTGCATCGACATGCCCAGCGAGCCGCCCACCAGCACGTTCAAGGACCGCGTCCGGGCCAAGGCGTACCCCACCCACGAGTCCGGCGGGATCGTGTGGACCTACATGGGCCCGTCAGACACGATCACCCCGTTCCGCGACTTCGGCACCGAGTCGCTCGAGCCCGACCAGGTCGCTGCCACCAAGCTGCACACCTCGTGCAACTGGATGCAGGCCATGGAGGGCAACATGGACACCTCCCACATCTCCTGGCTGCACCAGTGGAACGGCGTCGACGACATCCCCGACGACGGCAGCGACAAACCCGGATATCCCTCGAACGCGATGTCGTGGAAGTTCTGGAAGCACGACCGCGCGCCGCGCCTGGAGATCGAGGACACCTGGTACGGGTTCAAGTACGTGGGCATCCGCGAGACCCCGGCCGGCCACACGCACGTGCGGATGAGCGCCTACTGCTACCCGTACCACACGGTGATCGCGTCGGTGCCCTTCAGCACGCAGCACGGGCTGTTCGTGCCGGTCGACGACCACAACACCTACCGGTACAGCTTCTCCACCCGCGTGAACGAGGGCCTCAACGAGGTGGGCGGCGAGAACCTGTTCGCGGTGAGCCCGTTCGAGTTCGGTCCGGCCGAGGTGGGCCGCAACGGGATCATCCCGCGCCGCTACACGCTGGAGAACGACTACGGGATCGACCGCGAGGACCAGCGCACCACCACCTTCTCCGGCGTGCGCGAGTTCATCAGCCAGGACTTCATGGTCACCGAGACCATGGGCCCGATCTACGACCGTTCGCAGGAGCACCTCGGCACCTCCGACAAGGCGATCATCCGGATGCGGAGGTTGCTGATCGCCGCCGCGAAGCGCCTCGCCGAGGGCGGGGAGCCGCCCGCGGTGGGCGGTGACCTCGACTACCGGGGCATCCGGTCGGCCGAGAAGATCCTCGAGTCGGGTGAGGACTGGCGCCTGCTGGGCACCGACGCCGACCCGATGGTCCAGAGGTACGACGCGGCCAACGTCCGCACACCTCTCGCCGAGAGCTGACTCCACCCGAGGTCACGGGCGTCGACCGGCGGGTGTCCCGCGGCACGGCCGTCGATGCCCTCGCGGAAGGGCCGAACCGAATGACCTACCTGATCGCCGAATCGTGCGTCGACCTCATGGACCGCAGCTGCGTCGACGTCTGCCCGGTCGACTGCATCTACACGGGGGAGCGCAAGCTCTACATCAACCCCGCCGAGTGCATCGAGTGCGGAGCGTGCGAGCCGGAGTGCCCCGTCGACTCGATCGTGTACGGACAGCAGGCCTCCGAGGCCGAGGCCCCTCACATCGCCGACAACGCGGCCTTCTTCTACGAGGTGCTCCCCGGCCGGGACGCCCCGCTCGGTGATCCGGGTGGGGCGTCGGCCGCGGGCCCGGTCGGGGTGGACACGCCGCTGGTCGCGGCGTTGCCCCCGAAGAGCTGAGGCCGCGATGGCCGCCACGTTGAGTGCGCCGCCGTCGACCGGGGCGGCAGCGCTCGCGCGTCGCGGCGCCGCGCGCAGGTCCACGCTGCGCCGCGTCCGCAAGCGGGTCACGCACCTGCTGCTCGTGCTGCTCGCCGTCACGTTCCTGTCGTTCGTCGTGGTCGACCTCCTGCCCGGCGACGCGGCCGTGGTGGTGGCGGGCGACAACGCGACCCCGGAGCAGGTGCAGCAGGTGCGCACCGAGCTGCAGCTCGACCGGCCCGTGCTCGTGCGCTACGTCGACTGGCTCGGCGGCGTGGTCACGGGCGACCTGGGCCGCTCGTTCCGCACCGGGCAGCCGGTGCTGGAGGCGCTCGCCCAGCGCATCCCCGTCACTTTCGAGATCACGATCATCGCCCAGCTGCTCGCACTGGTGGTGGCCGTGCCGCTGGCCGTGTACTCCGCGTACCGGCCGGGCGGGTTCGTCGACCGGGCGTCGATGACGATCGGGTTCGGCGCCGCCGCCATGCCGAACTTCGTGTTCGGCATGGTGCTGATCGTGCTCTTCGCGGGCGGGGTGTCGAGCATCCTGCCCGCCACGGGCTACACGGCGTTCTTCGAGGATCCGTTCGAGAACATCAGATCGATCATCCTGCCCTGTCTCACGCTCATGATCGCCGAAGCCGCGGTCTACCGGCAGCTGCTGCGCTCGGACATGGTGTCCACGCTGCAGGAGGACTTCATCCTGATGGCGCGGTCGAAGGGATTGGGGCCGGCGTGGATCCTGTTCCGCCACGCGTTGCGGCCCTCCTCGTTCTCCCTGATCACGCTGTCCGGCGTGAACATCGGCCGCCTGCTCGGCGGCACGGTGATCGTGGAGACGCTCTTCGCGATCCCGGGGCTCGGGCAGCTGATCGTGCAGGCCGTGTTCAACCGGGACTACATGATCCTGCAGGGCGCGCTGCTGTTCGTGGCCGTCGCCTACGTCGTGATCAACATGATCATCGACCTCCTCTACCTGGCCCTCGACCCACGGGTGCGCCGAGATGCCTGACACGACGACGCGGGCCCGCCGGGCCGCGCGGGCCCCGATCGGCTGGTACCTGGCGTGGACGTGGCTGGGTGCCGTGGTGCTCGCGGCCGTGTTCGCGCCGGTGCTGCCGCTGTGGGACCCGGCGGTGCCCGACTACACGGCGGTGTTCTCGGGCATCACGCCGCAGCACTGGCTCGGCGGCGACACCCTCGGGCGCGACACGTTCTCCCGCGTGATCCACGGTGCGCGCGCCTCCCTGCTCGTCGGCATCTGCGCCGTGGGGCTCGGCGCGCTGGTGGGAGGCTTCCTCGGCATGCTCGCCGGTTACTTCGGCGGGCGCACCGAGCGGCTGCTCGCGCTGGTCACCGACGTGGTGCTGGCGTTCCCGGGGCTGGTGTTCATCATCGCGATCGTCGCGATCCTCGGCTCCAGCCTGCCCCACCTGATCATCGGGCTCGCGATCCTGTCCGTCCCGACGTTCATCCGGCTCGCCCGCGCCACCACCCTCGTGGTGGCGCAGCGGGAGTTCGTGCTCGCCGCCCGTGCCTACGGATGCAGCCCGATCCGGATCATCGCCAAGGAGATCGCGCCGAACGTCGTCCTCCCGGTGGCGGCGTACGGCTTCATCATGATCGGCGTCTTCATCGTGGTGGAGGGCTCGCTGTCCTTCCTCGGGCTCGGCATCCCGCCGCCCACGCCCAGCTGGGGCGGCATGATCGCCGGCGGCCGCGCCGAGCTGCTCGACTACCCGCACATCTCGCTCTACCCGGCCGCGGTCATGTTCCTCACCGTCCTGTCGATCAACTACATCGGCGAGCGCACCCGCAAGCGGTTCGAGGTCAAGGAGAGCAACCTGTGAGCGAGCCGACGCCCCTGCTCACGGCCGAGGACGTCGTGGTGCGCTTCCACACCTCGAAGGGCGTGGTGCACGCCGTCGACGGCGTGTCGCTGCGGCTGGGGGAGGGGGAGGTCCTCGCCGTCGTCGGCGAGAGCGGCTCGGGCAAGACCGTGTTCACCCGCCGCGTCATGGGGCTGGTGGCCGGCGGCCGAGGCACCGAGGTGGCCGGCACCGTCACCTTCGACGGCACGGACCTCACCGCGCTCTCGGGCAAGGAGCTGTCCCGGTTCTGGGGCACGGAGATCGCGCTGATCCTGCAGGACCCGATGACGTCGCTGAACCCGGTCAAGCGCATCGGTGCGCAGCTCACGGAGTCGATCGTGCTCCACGAGCGCGTGTCGAAGAAGGAGGCGCTCGAGCGGGCCGTCGAGCTGCTGCGCTCGGTGGGGCTCTCCGAGCCGGAGCGGCGGGTGCGCCAGTACCCCCACGAGCTGTCGGGCGGGATGCGCCAGCGCGTCACGATCGCGATCGCGCTGTCGTGCCGGCCGCGTCTGCTGCTCGCCGACGAGCCCACCACGGCCCTCGACGTCACCGTCCAGGCGCAGATCCTCGACCTGCTCGCCGACCTGCAGTCGCGCCTCCGCATGGCGATGCTGCTGGTCACCCACGACCTGCGGGTGGTGCGCAGCCGCTCGGACCGCATCGCCGTGATGTACGCGGGCCGCATCGTGGAGACGGCACCCACGGCCACGCTCTTCGCGTCGCCGCGGATGCCCTACACCGAGGCGCTCATGAACGCGGTGCCGCCGCTCGCGGGCCCGAACCACGCCCGGCTCCACGTGATCCCCGGTCGTCCGCCGGACCTGCTCAACCCGCCGGCCGGATGCCGGTTCAGCCCGCGCTGCCCGTTCGCCCAGGACCGGTGCCTGACCGAGGAACCGCCCCTGCGCGACGCCGGGTCGCCGGACCACCGGTACCGCTGCTGGTTCCCGATCGGCACCCCCGCCTGGGAGGAGGCGAGGGCGCGCAACATCGCACGCGGCGCGAGTGCCGCGGGTACCCCGGTCACCGACGAAAAGGTCCTCACATGAACCCGAACGGGCAATGGCGCTCGTCCACCGGAGCACGGGTGCTCGCGCTCCTGCTCGGTCTCACGCTGCTCGCCGCATGCGGCAACGTCGGACCGTCCGCGCCGGTGCCCGAGGGCACCGACGGCATCAGCGCGGTCAACCCGCGCGGTGGCGACCTCGCCGCCGAGGGCACGCCGCGCAGCGGTGGCACCCTCGTGATGGGCACGGACCGCGAGGCGATCACCTTCGACCCCACGGTGCAGAACACCAACCAGGCGGCCCTTGCCGTCTACGACTCGCTGCTGCGGATCGACGAGAACGGTGACCCCCAGCCGTATCTCGCAGAGTCGATGCAGACCACCGACGGCGGCACCACCTGGCGGATGGGCCTGCGCGAGGGCGTCCTGTTCTCCGACGGCACCCCGCTCGACGCGCAGGCCGTGATCACCAACGTGCAGCGGCACATCGACAAAGTCTCCTCGCCGGGGCACCTCTACGCCCAGCGGATCGCGTCGATGCGCGCGGTGGACCCGCGCACTGTCGAGTTCACCCTCGGCGAGCCGTTCGGGTCCTTCGCGTCGGTGTTCGCGCTGAACTTCACGGCGGGCAACCTGGGCGCGATCATCTCGCCCGCGGCGCTGGAGCAGTACGGCGACGAGGTGGGCACCCACCCGGTGGGCGCGGGCCCGTTCGTCCTCTCGGACTGGCAGCGCGACTCGCGGATGGTGCTGACCCGCAACCCGAACTACTGGCAGGAGGGCATGCCCTACCTCGACGGGCTCGAGTTCCGGCCGCTGCCCGACACCGAGACGCGCTACGCGTCCATCGAGAACGGCGACGTCGACCTGATCTTCGGCGGCTACCACACGGAGCTGCTGCGCGGGCTGCAGAACGAGAACCTCACCGTGTACTACGGCCCGGGCAACGGCGCCGAGTACCTCTACTTCAACCACGAGCGCGCGCCGTTCGACGACAAGCGCATGCGGGAGGCCGTGGTCCGCGGCATCAACCTCGACGCGCTGGCGGCCACGCAGTTCCGCGGCCAGATGGCGCGGGCGTCGAACTGGTTCGGTGCCGACAGCGGCTACTCCACGCCGGAGGCCGAGGCGGCGTGGCCTGCCTACGACCCGGAGCGCGCGCGGGCGCTCGTGCAGGAGTACGTGGCGTCCGGCGGGAGCGCGACCGTGGAGTACAAGACCACGAACGCGCCCAACCGCGTGCAGTTCGCCGAGTTCCTGCAGGCCCAGATGGCCGAGATCGGGATCACGCTGCAGCCGCTGTTCTTCGACCTCGCGCAGTACTCCTCGAGCGTCGTGCAGAGCCACGACTTCCAGCTCGCGGGCTGGGTCGGCGGCCCCACCGACGTGCCGTACCCGGGTGTGCTGAACCTGATGCACTCCGGCGGCAACACCAACTACGGCAACTACTCCAACCCGGAGGTCGACGCGCTGCTCGACCAGGCCGCGGCCACCACCGACGAGGCCGAGCGCACCCGGGCCTACCAGCGGGTGGGGCTCCTGACCAACCAGGACATCGCGATCGCGTACTACAGCCGCGGCTACCTGTCGACCGTGGCGAAGCCGGAGGTGAAGGGCGTGGTGCGCTACCTGACGAGGGACATGCTCTTCTCGACGACCTGGCTCGACCGATGACGGCCGCCCGGACCGACCGCCAGTCCGAGGCCCGTGTGCCGGACCGGACGGAGGGCGACGTCGTCCTGCGGCTCGAGGACCTGGTGGTGGAGTTCCCGGTGGGCGGCGGGCAGACCGTGCACGCCGTGTCCGGGATCGACCTCGAGGTGCGCCGCGGCGAGACGCTCGGCCTGGTGGGCGAGTCCGGGTGCGGCAAGTCGACCACGGGCCGGGCGATCATGCAGCTGCCACGGCCGACCAGCGGATCGGTGGTGTTCGAGGGGCGCGACCTCACCACGTTGTCGGCCCGTGAGCTGCGGGAACTCCGTCCCAAGCTGCAGATGATCTTCCAGGACCCGATCTCGTCGCTCAACCCGCGCCGGCGGATCCCGGACATCGTCGGCGACCCGCTCGTGGTGTGGGGGCGGGCCGCCGACCGCGCGGAGGTCGTGCCCGAGGTGCTGGCCGCGGTCGGGCTCGACCCCGAGCAGGTGGCCGACCGGCGGCCGCACCAGTTCTCCGGCGGGCAGTGCCAGCGCGTGTCGATCGCCCGGGCGCTCGTGCTCGAACCCGAGGTGCTGATCTGCGACGAACCGGTGTCGGCGCTCGACGTGTCGGTGCAGGCGCAGATCCTCAACCTGCTGGAGGACATGAAGCGCCGCTACGGGCTCACGCTGGTGTTCATCGCCCACGACCTCGGGGTCGTGCGCAACATCAGCGACCGCGTCGCGGTGATGTACCTCGGCCGGATCTGCGAGCTGGGCACCACCGAAGCCCTGTTCGACGACCCGGTGCACCCGTACACGCGCCTGCTCGTCTCGTCGATCCCCTCGATCGAGGCGGTGCACGACCTCGGCACCGACCTCGAGCAGGCCGACCGCGGTCGCGGCGAGATGCCCTCGCCGATCAACCCGCCCAGCGGCTGCCGGTTCCGCACCCGCTGCCCCCTCGCCACCGAGCGGTGCGCGGCCGAGGTGCCGCCGATGCGCGAGGTGAAGCCCGGGCGGTTCGCCGCCTGCCACCACCCGATCCTGCGACAATCCCCCGACGACGAAGGAGACTGATGCCCGTCGACCCCGGCGCGATCGGCCGTGAAGGCGCACCGCGCACCCGCACCTGGACCTCCACCGACGTCCTGCTCTACGCCGTGGGCGTCGGCGCCGGGCTCGGGGAACCCACCCAGGAGCTGGCGTTCACCACCGAGAACAGCGACGGCGTGGCTCAGCAGGTGCTCCCGACGTTCGCCGTGCTGCTCTCGCAGGCACCGACGCCACCGTTCGGCACGTTCGACCCGGCGATGCTGGTGCACGCCGAGCAGGAGATCACCCTGCACCGCCCGGTCCCGGTGGAGGGCACGGTCACGGCCACGGCCCGCGTGGCGGGCGTGTACGACAAGGGCAAGGGCGCGCTCGTCGTCACCGAGTCCACGGCGGTGCTCGCCGACGGCGTGCCGCTGGCCACCAACCGCAGCGCCCTGTTCATCCGGGGCGAGGGCGGGTTCGGGGGCGACCGCGGCCCGCGCGACGAGTGGGCCGCGCCGGACCGGGCGCCCGACCACAGCGTGCGCTACGAGACCCGCCCGGAACAGGCGCTGCTCTACCGGCTCTCCGGCGACCGCAACCCGCTGCACTCGGACCCGGCGTTCGCGGCCCGCGCCGGCTTCGGCAAACCGATCCTGCACGGCCTGTGCACCTACGGCGTCACCGGGCGGGCCCTGCTGCACGCCGTCGCGGGCGGCGACCCGGCCCGCCTCACCGGCATGTACGGGCGCTTCAGCGCCACCGTGGTGCCGGGCCAGGCCCTCACCGTCGACATCTGGGACGAGGGCGGCGGGCAGGTCCTGCACCGCACCCGCACCGACGACGACACCGTGGTGATCGACCGCGGCCGGGCCACCGTGGGAGCGCCGTGAGTCCCGGTGCGATCAACGGCCTGATCCGGCTCGAGGACAACTTCGCCTCGCACTTCGAGCACATCGCCGACCTGGCACCGGATCGCACGGCGGTGGCCGCCCAGGACCGGGAGCTCACCTGGGCGCAGTTCGACGAGCAGGCCGACCGGCTCGCCGGGTACCTGGCTGCGCGCGGGATCGGCCCGGACGACCGGGTGGCCCTGGACGCCCGCAACTCGCCCGAGTACCTGGTGGTGCTGCACGCCCTGTACAAGCTGATGGCGGCGCCGGTGAACGTCAACTACCGCTACCGGGCGGGCGAGGTGCGCTACCTGCTCGAGATCTCCGGGGCCCGGGCCGTGATCGCCGACGACGACCTGGCCGGCGTCGTGGCCGAGGCCGCGGAATCCCTGCCGGGCTGCGACCTGCTGGTGCGGATCCGGCCGGACGGCGGGTTCGGCCCGGAGGTCGCCGCGGCCGACCGGCACCCGCGGCGGCCGCGGGGCGACACCGTGTGGCGGCTGTTCACCGGCGGCACCACCGGTCGCCCCAAGGCCGTGCTGGGCAGCCACACCGAGCGGCTGCGGTCGGTGCGGACGGGCGGGTTCGCCACGCTCGGGCTGGCCGGCGTGCCCGAGGTGGAGGCGCTGCACCAGGCGCTCGACATCGACCCCTACGGGCCGCGCGGCATGGTGGCGCTGCCCGCGTCGCCGTTGCTGCACGGCACCGGCCTCTACACCGCGCTCGGCGCGCTCGCTGTCGGCGCGCCGGTGGCGCTGCTGCCGCGCGGGCGGGTGACCGGTGCGGGCCTGCTGGCGGCGATCGCGCGGCACCGGGTCACCGACCTCGCGATCGTCGGCGACGCGTTCGGGTTGCGGCTGCTCGACGCCCTCGACGAGGCGGCCGCCGCGGGCCGGTCGCTCGGGATCGGCTCGCTGCGCCGGATCCGCAGCATCGGTTCGGTGTGGACTCCCGGGGTGAAGCGCAGGTTGCTCGAGCACCTCGACGTCACGCTGTTCGACACGATCGCGTCCGCCGAGGGCGGGATGTACGCCCGGTCCGAGACCACCCGGGCCACGATCGACCACGAGGAGGGCACGTTCGAGCTCGCGCCCGGCGCCCGCCTGCTCGACGAGGACGGCCGCGACGTGGTGCCCGGGTCGGAGGTGGTGGGCACCCTCGCCGCCCCGGTGGCGCCCGGGGCGGGGTACGAGGGCGACGCGGAGAAGACGGCGGGCGCGTTCCGCGACATCGACGGCGTGCGCTACACCCTGCCCGGCGACCTGGCCACCCTCGGCGCCGACGGGCGGCTGCGGCTGCTCGGCCGGGGCAGCTCGGTGGTCAACACGGGCGGGGAGAAGGTGTTCACCGACGAGGTGGAGCTCGTGCTGCGCGCCCACCCCGCCGTGCGCGACGCCGTGGTGCTCGGCGTGCCCGACCCGGGCTTCGGCTCCGCCGTGGCTGCCGTGGTGTCCCTGCAGGCCGGCGCGCAGGCCACGCCCGACGAGCTCGCCGCCTTCGTGGGCACCCGGCTGGCCGGGTACAAGAAGCCACGCCGCGTGGTGGTGGTGCCCGAGGTGCAGCGGCTCAACACGGGCAAGGCCGACCTCGGCTGGGCCCGCAGGCAGTTCGGGGCCGAGGCGGTACCGGCGCCCACCGCACCGTGAGGCTGCGCCGCACCCGGTCCTCGCACAGCGGTTGGTGGGTCGTCACGGGCGGGTCGGTCCTGCTCATGCTGCAGAACGGCCTGATCATCAGCGCCTTCGGCGCCTACCTCGTGGTGATCACCGCGGACACCGGCTGGGCGCCGGGGGTGATCGCGTTCGGGTACGCGATCGTGCAGCTCGGCAACGGGTTCCTCTCCCCGCTCACGGGGTGGTGCTGTGACCGGCTGGGCGTGCGGGCGGTGGCCCGGGCGGGCACCGTGGTCACGGCGGGCGGGTTCGCCCTGGCCGCCGCCGCGGCCGACGCGTCGCACCTCGTCGGCGGGATCGTGGTGATCGCGCTCGGCTGCTCGGCGGCGGGCATCACCCCGCTCACCGTGGCGGTCGTCCAGACGATGACGGCGCGCCGCACGCTCGCGCTGGGGCTGCTCCCCACCGGGATCGCCGTCGGCGGCCTGGCCGTCCCGCTCGTCGCCTGGGCGCTGGCGGCCACGGGCTGGCGGGCCACGTTCGCCGGCATCGCCGTGGTGATCCTCGTGGTCGGCCAGCTCGCCTGCTCGTCGCTCCCGTCCGGCCGGGCCCCGCGCGCCGCCTGCGTCCGGGAGGTTCCCGCCGCGTCCCGCCGCGACCACGACCTCGCCAGTGCGCTGCGGACCTCGGCGTTCTGGCTGCTCGTGGTGGGGCACGGCACGGCGCTCGTGGCCGTCAGCGCCGTGAGCCTGCACCTGGTGCCGCTGATGACCCACCACCACGGCACGTCGCTCGCGCTCGCCGGGCTCACGGTGGCGATGATGTCGATCGCGCAGCTGGTGGGCCAGATCGTGACGGGCCTGGTCGGGGACCGCATCGACCAGCGGGTGCTGGCCGCGGTGTGCATGGTGGTGCAGACGGCCGTGCTGGTGGCGCTCGCGCTGCTGCCCGGCACCGCCCTCGCGATGGCCGCGGCCGTGGTGCACGGCGTGGCGTGGGGCCTGCGCGGGCCGGTGATGACGGCGCTGCGCTCGGACTACTTCGGCATCGCCTCGTTCGGCGCGATCATGGGCTGGTCGATGGGGCTGGTGTCGATCGGGCTGGTGGTGGGCCCGCTGCTGGTCACGGCGATGGTGGACGGGGCGGCCGGCTACCCGGCGGCGTTCCTCGTGCTCGCCGCGGTGACCGCGGTCGGCGCGGTGGCGTTCACGGTGCTGCGCAGGCCGCGGCGGCCGGTGTCAGAGCGTATCGCCGAAGGTGACCGTGACCTGCTCGTACCCGAGTGACCGCGCGAGCGAGGTGAGCATGTCGCGGGTGTTGGTCTCGGCGCGGACGGCCAGGTCGCTCTGCTGGGCGGTGGCGTCGAGCTTCTGCGCGGCCAGCCGGTAGAGCTCCTCGTCGTTCACCGGGTTGTTCTCGATCACCGAGGTGAGCCGCTCGACGAGGCCGCGCTCGCGCCCGACCACCCGGCTGGCCGTCGGGTCGACGCTGGCGGGCGCGAGCCGGGGCGCGGGCAGCGCGAACCGCACCGCGCTGCGGTCGGCCGACACGTCGACGTGCTCGGGCCCGAGCGCTGACAGGTCCACCACGGCGTCGACGTGCCCGGTGGCGAACAGCGTGGTGCGCTCCCCGCTGATCAGCGCCGGGACGTGCGGGGTGTCGCGTTCGAGGTCGACGAGCACCTGGAACGTGCCGGTGGCGGCGTGGTAGTCGGAGATGTCGGCCAGCGCGGCCAGCAGCGGAGCGGGCCCCCGCTCCACGGTGCGCTGCTCGAACGTGCCTGCCAGCGACGGCATCGCTCCCACGGTGTAGGCGCCGACGGGCACGGCGACCGCCACGGCCGCGGCGGCGGCCATCACGAGCTTCGCGGGCGGACGACGACGGCGCAGCCGTCCGGTCTGCTGGGCCATGCGCAACTCCCCGGGGTCCAGGCCATGGTAGTGGCCGTGGCGGGGATGTCAGGCCGCCGCGACGGTGACGCGGTGGGCCGGGACCGTCACGCTCGGGCGCGTTCGTAGCGGTACAGGGCGCGGCGGCGTTCGGCCGCGTGGTCGACGATCCGCTCGGGGTAGCCGTGGGCGAGGCCGTCCGGGTGGCGCCACGGTTCGTGGGCGGCTGCGCCCTCGAGGTGGGCGAGCTCGGGCACCCAGTGGCGGACGTACGCGCCGTCGGGGTCGAAGCGCAGGCCCTGGGACACCGGGTTGAACACGCGGAAGTAGGGGGAGGGGTCGGTGCCGGTGCCCGCCACCCACTGCCAGCCGTGGTTGTTGGAAGCGAGGTCGCCGTCGACGAGGTGGTCGAGGAAGTGGCGGGCGCCCACCGGCCACCAGACGTGCAGGTCCTTCACCAGGAAGCTCGCGGTCACCATGCGGACCCGGTTGTGCATCCAGCTCTCGGCGAGCAGCTGGCGCATCCCGGCGTCGACGAGGGGGAAGCCGGTGCGGCCGCGCCGCCACGCCTCGACCAGCTCGTCGACCTCGGGTCCCTCGTCGTACTCCATCCCCCGCAGCGCAGGCGTCAGGTCCTGCCAGGCCGAGTGCGGGCAGTGGTACAGGACGTCGGCGTAGAACTCGCGCCAGCACAGCTCGGTGGTGTAGCGCTCGGCCCCCGATCGGTCGGCGTGCTCGTCCAGGTCGGCGAGCATCGTGCGCGGGTGGATCTCGCCGTACTTGAGGTGGGCCGACATCCGGCTGGTCGTGTCGAGGTCCGGGCGGTTGCGCTGCTTCGCGTAGTCGTCCAGGTGGTGCCCGACGAACGCGGCCCAGCGCGCCAGCGCCGCCGCCTCACCCGCGCCGGGCTCCGGCGCGCCGACCGGGTCGCCCGCGATCCCGCGGCGCCACGGGACGGCGTCGGGCCGCGGCCCGGGGCCGGACCTGCCGTGGTCGTGCCACGCCCGCGAGAACGGCGTGAAGACCCGGAACGGGGTGTGGCCGGTCGCGGTGAGCAGGCGGCCGGGCCCCACCGCGTACGGGCTCCCGGTCTCGACGAGGCGGGCACCGTCGGCGCCGAGCGCCTTCTTCACGCGCTGGTCGCGCGAGCGGCCGTACGGGGTGGTCTCCCGGCTGATGTGCACCTCGCCCGCCCCCACCTCGCGCGCCAGCTCGGGCACCACCCGGGCCGGGTCACCGGTGCGCACCACGAGCGCGCCGCCGGTGTCGCGGGCCAGCGCGGCGAGGGAGGCCTCCAGCCTCCGCACCCGGGCGCCGCCGTGGGCGACGAGCCGGGGATCGCGGACGAACACCGGGAGCACGTCGTGGCCCGTCTCCAGGGCCGCGAGCAGCGCGGGGTGGTCGGAGAGACGCAGGTCGCGGCGGAACCACAGGACGGTGGCCGGTCGCCCCGACCTGCGGTCGTCGTCGGGCACGGGGACCGTTGTACCGGCTCGGGACGGCCGTCGCCGGGCGGGACGAGGCCCGGGGGAGTGGTGGACGTGGGGATCAGGTGGTCGGCGGTGGTCGACGCGCCGCTCGAGGAGGTGTTCGCCTGGCACGCGCGACCCGGGGCGCTGCTGCGGCTGATGCCGCCGTGGCAGCCATTAGGGGTGGTGGCGGAGGCGGAGTCCCTGCGGGACGGCCGCGCGGTGCTGCAGGTGCCACCGGGCCTGCGCTGGGTGGCGGCCCACGACCCCGCCGCCTACGACCCGCCGCACCGGTTCGTCGACGAGCTCGCCGGTGACCCCCCGCTGACGTGGCTGCTGTCGTGGCGGCACACGCACGAGTTCCGGGCCGAGGGCCCGGCCTCGACCCGGATCACCGACACGGTCGAGACGCAGGTGCCCGCCACGTTGCTGCGCCCGGTCCTCGCCTACCGGCAGGCCCAGCTGGCCGGGGATCTCGCCGTCCACGCCCGGTCACGGCAGTGGCGGGCCGAGCCCCTGACCGTGGCGATCACGGGCACCGACGGGCCGGTCGGCACCCCGGTCGCCGCGCTGCTGTCCACCGGGGGACACCGGGTGGTGCACCTCGTGCCGCGGGCACCCCGCACGGACGGCGAACGTCGCTGGGACCCCGACGCCCCGGCCGAGGACCTGCTCGCCGGCGTCGACGCGGTGATCCACCTCGCCACCGGACGCGCGAGTGCCACCCGGCGGCTCGCCGCCCGGGCCGCGGAGGCCGGGGTGGGCGCGTACGTCGCGGCGTCGTCGGTCGGCGGTTCGCGGCGGGAGGACGCGGTCGCACCCGCCGCCGCGGCCGGGGTGCGCTGCGTCCTCGTGCGGACCGCGGCGGTGCTGGGCCCGCGGGGCCTGCCGCGGCCGGGGCGCGGGGGTCGGTGGGTGCCGTGGATCGGCGTCGACGACCTCGCCGACGTCTACCTCCGCGCCGCGTGCGACGCGGGGCTGTCCGGCCCGGTCGACGCGGTCACGCCGCACCCGGTGCGCCTGCCGCTGCCGGTCGCGGGCCCGTGCGTGGGTCCGGACCGCCTGCTGGCCGTGGGCCACCGGTTCCGGCACCCCGAGATCGGGAGTGCCCTGCGGCACGTGCTGGGCCGTTGACACCCCCAGACCCTCGATTTACGTTCGATCGCGATACATAAATGGGGGGCACATGACGCAGATCGCCGCTCCGGGCCGGTACGCACGCCCGGAGCAGTGGCCGGACGTCGACCTCGTCGACACCGACGTCCACATCACGCCCCGCTCGCTCGACGCGCTGCTGCCCCACCTGCCTGCGCGGTGGCGCGACTACATCCGGGAGAGCGGGGTCACCGGCCTCGAGTCGGACCTCTACCCCCCGGGGTCGCCGCTGTCGGCGATCCCCGGCTCGCGTCCCGCAGGCGGGCCGCCGGGCTCCGACCCGGACCTGCTGCGCACCCAGCTCCTGGACGCGTGGGGCACCCGGTTCGCGATCACCCACTGCATCTACGGCGTCGACGGCATCCACAACCCCGACTGGGCCGTGGCGATGGCGCGCGCGGTCAACGACTGGCAGCTGGCCGAGTGGCTCTCCGGTGAGCCGCGGCTGCGGGGGTCGATCGTGGTGGCGGCCCAGGACCCGCAGCGGGCGGCGGACGAGATCGACCGGGTCGGCCACCTCCCGGAGTTCGTGCAGGTCCTCATGCCGGTGCGGGCGCGCATGCCGCTGGGCAACCGGGCCTTCTGGCCGATCTACGAGGCCGCGGCCCGCCACGGGCTCGCGATCGGCGTCTACGCGGGCGGCGCGGGCGGCAACCCGATCACCCCGGTCGGGGCCCCGAGCTACTACCTGGAGGAGTACGTCCTGCTCGCCCAGGCCTTCCAGGCCCAGCTGGTGAGCCTCGTGAGCGAGGGCGTGCTCGTGCGGTTCCCGGAGCTGCGGATCGTGCTCATCGAGGCCGGGTTCACCTGGCTGCCCCCGCTGATGTGGCGGTTCGACAAGAACTGGAAGGGCCTGCGCCGGGAGATCCCGTGGGTCGACCGGCTGCCGTCGGAGATCGTGCGGGAGTCGGTGCGGCTGACGGCGCAGCCCCTCGACGAGCCCGACGACCCGCGGCAGCTGCTCGAGGTCGTCGAGGCGCTGGGCAGCGACCGGATGCTGATGTTCTCCACCGACTACCCGCACCGGCAGTTCGACGACCCGGTGCGCTCCGCGCCGATCGGCCTGTCCACCGACGCCATGACCCGGTTCCTCGGGGGCACCGCGCTCGAGACCTACCGCCTGAACGGGGAGTGATCGTCTTGGCTCGCCCACGCCCGCCGCTGGTCGACTGCGACATCCACAACGAGCTCGCGCCCGGCTCGCTGCGCCCGTACCTGCCGCGGCGGTGGCAGGAGTACGACGAGACCTACGGCAACCGCGGCGACGGCGGCTCCTCCTACCCGAAGGGCGCCCCGCGCGCGGCGCGCACGGACGCCTGGCCGCCCTCGGGGCTGCCCGCCGGCGGCGACCTCGACTTCATGCGCGAGCAGCTCCTGGACGCCTACGACGTCCGCTACGGGATCCTCAACTGCCTGAGCAAGGCCAACCGGCAGCAGAACCCGGAGTACGCGGCCGCGCTGTGCCGGGCGGTGAACGAGTGGCAGGTGCAGGAGTGGTTGGAGAAGGAGCCACGGCTGCGCGCCGGCATCACGGTGCCCTACGAGGAGCCCGCGCTGGCCGCCGAGGAGATCGACCGGGCCGCGGCCCACCCCGGCTTCGTCCAGGTGCTGCTGCTGGTGCGCACCGATGAGCCGCTGGGCCGCCGCCGGTACTGGCCGATCTACGAGGCCGCCGTCCGCAACGGCCTGCCGGTCGGGGTGCACTTCGGCGGTGGCCGCGCCAACCCGCTGACCGGCTCGGGGTGGCCCTCGTACTACATCGAGGACCACACGGCGATGGCCCAGGCGTTCCAGGCCCAGCTCGTCAGCCTGGTTCTCGAGGGCGTCTTCGAACGCTTCCCGGACCTGAAGGTCGTGCTCATCGAGGGCGGGTTCGGCTGGGTGCCGTCGGTGATGTGGCGGATGGACAAGCACTGGGCGCGGCTGCGCGACGAGGTCCCGCACCTCACGCGCAAGCCCTCGGAGTACGTGCGCGAGCACGTCTGGTTCACCACGCAGCCGATCGAGGAGCCGCCGGACCCGCGGCAACTGCTCACCGTGTTCGAGCACATGGGCGGCACCGACCGGATCCTCTTCTCCACCGACTACCCGCACTGGGACTTCGACGACCCGGACCGCGCGATCAAGGCGCGGCTGGACCCCGAGACCCGGGCGCGGATCTTCGGCGGCAACGCGATGGCGCTCTACGGGCTGAACGCGTGACCGGGCACGTCGTGGGCACGACCGACGAGATCGGGCCGGGCCAGCGCAAGATCGTCGAGATCGACGGGCGGTCGATCGGGGTGTTCAACGTCGGCGGGCGCTACTACGCGCTGCGCAACCAGTGCCCGCACGCGGGCGCCCGGCTGTGCGACGGGGTGCTCACCGGGCTGGTGACCTCCGGCTCGCCGGGGGAGTACACGTACCTGCGCAGCGGCGAGATCCTGCGCTGCCCCTGGCACGGCTGGGAGTTCGACCTCACCACCGGGCGCTCGTGGTTCGACCCGGCCCGCACGCGCGTGCGCGCCTACGAGGCCACGGTGGAGCCGGCGGACGGGGATCGTGCCGACGGTGACCTCGCGGACGCGGGCTACGCGCCCGGCCCGTACCGCGCCGAGCGCTACGACGTGGAGGTGCGCCGCAGCTACGTGGTGGTGCACGTCTGAGCGCCTACGCGCCCGGGGCGATCCCGTACTCCGCCAGCAGCGCTGCGGCGCGGTCGCGCTGACCGAGCGTGCGCAGGTCGGTGGCCAGCGCCTCGACGCTCTGCAGGGTCTCCGGGTGGGCCGGCCCGAGCACCCGGCGCCTGCGGTCGAGGGTGTCCTCGTCGAGCCGGCGGGCCTGCTCGTGCTCGCCGAGGGCGCGCAGGTCGTAGGCGAGGTTGGCAGCCGAGTTGAGGGTGGCCGGGTGGTCCTCGCCGAGGGTGCGGCGGCGGCGTTCGAGGACATCGCGGGCGAGCTCGCGGGCCTGGGCGTAGTCGCCCAGCCTGCGCAGGTCGAGGGCGAGGTTGCTGGCGTTCACGAGCGTCTCGGGGTCGTCGTCGCCGAGGATGCGGCGGCGGTGGCCGAGGGCGAACCGGTCGATGTCGTGGGCGAGCCGGTACTCGCCGAGCTGGCGCAGGTCCATGCCGAGCGCGTGGGCGGAGCGCAGCGTGGACGGGTGGTCGTCGCCGAGGGTGCGCCGACGCCGGGAGAGGGTGTCCTCGTCGAGCTCGCGGGCGCGGGGGAAGTCGCCGAGCCCGCGCAGGTCGGCGGCGAGGTTGTGGGCGCAGGTGAGGGTGTCGATGTGGTCGGGGCCCAGCACGCGGCGCCGCCGGTCGAACGTGTCGCGGTCGAGCTCGTGCGCCCGCGCGAAGTCCCCCAGCTCGCGCAGGTCCGTGGCGAGGTTGTTGGCGGTGGCCAACGTGGAGGGGTCGTCGGGGCCCAGCAGGCGGCGGCGGCGTTCGAGCGTGTCCTCGTTCAGCTCCCTGGCCTGCTGGTGTTCGCCCATCGCGGCCAGCTCGACGGCGCGGAAGTGCGCGTTGGAGAGGGCGTCGAGGTCGTCGACGCCGGCGGTACGGCGTCGGGTGAAGAGCCGGGGCACGGATCCTCCGCGTTGTCGTGATGACCGGGGAGCGGTCGAGCTGGTGCTGCGCAGTCACCCCCGATCCTGACAGGCCGGAGGGCTCCGCGGGTGTGAACCCACTGATCATTTTGCCCGTTCCGGCTCCGGGCGCGTCCCCCGGTGGGCGGCCTCGACGATACGGGTGAGGTCGGCCTCGGTGACCGGCCGCGGGTTGGCGTACGGCGCCGCGGCGGCCTGCCGCACGACCTCGGCGACCCCGTCGGCGGGCATGCCGAGCGCCGCGAGCGACCGCGGTGCGTCGAGCGTGGCCGCCAGGTCCCAGAGGGCGCCGCCGGGCTCGAGGCCCAGCAGCGCGGTGAGGGCCGGGGCCGCGGGCGCGTTGAACGCGGCGACGTGGGGCAGCACCACGGTGTGCACCTCGGCGTGCGGCAGGTCGAACGTGCCGCCGAGCACGTGGCAGAGCTTGTGGTGCAGCGACATGGTGGTGGCCCCGAGCACGGCCCCGCACAGCCACGCGCCGTAGAGGGCGCGGGTTCGGGCCGGCAGTCCGGTGGGGTCCGCGGCGATGCCCGGGAGCGCGTCGAGCAGCGCCTGGGCGCCCTCGCGCGCCATCAACGAGAGGATCGGTGACGTGTCCGGTGCGTAGAGGCCCTCCACGGCGTGGGCCACCGCGTTGAACCCGCTCGTCACCGACAGCGGCACGGGCAGGCCGAGCGTCAGCTCCGGGTCGTAGACCACGCTGCGCGGGAGCACGGCCGGGTCGCGGCCCGTGCGCTTGCGGCCGTCCTCGGTGAGCCCCCAGATCGGCGTCATCTCCGAGCCCGCGTACGTGGTGGGCAGCGCGACGACGGGCAGGCCGTGCTGGAGGGCGATCGCCTTGCCCAGGCCGATCGTGGACCCGCCGCCCGCGGCCACGCAGCCGTCGGCGCCCAGCTCGGCGGCCACCTCCCGGGCGCGGGCGGCCACCTCCACCGGCACGTGCATCCGGGCGTGGGGGTGCAGGCCCGCCGCGCGCGGCCCCAGCCCGTCGGCCACCTTCCGCCCGAGCGCCTCCTGCCCGGGGGTGCACAGCACGAGGACCCGGCTCAGGCCGAGCCGGTCGAGCTCCTCCCCGAGCCGGGCGGCCGAACCCGCGCCGAAGACCACGCGCATCGGCGGGCTCTGGTGGACGAACTCATCCCACACGCCCTCATCCCACACGCTCGGCCTCCAGCACGAGGTCGACCGACGCCGCCCGGAACGGGTTGCCCACGCCGTGCCGGCGGGCCCGCTCGGCGTCGTCCACCTCGGCGAAGTCGGCGATCAGGCTCTTCTTCACCGCGAATACGGCGTCGGAGTCGAGGTGCGGGCTCCCGGCGACGAAGATGTGGGTGGTCAGGGTGCGGAACCCGGGAGCGGCGGCGATGAAGTGGATGTGCGCGGGGCGGTACGGGTGGCGCCCGGTGGCCTGCAGCATCCGGCCCACCGGGCCGTCGGTGGGGATCGGGTAGTGGCTCGGCAGCACCGTCCGGAACGCGAACGCCCCCTCGGCGTCGGTGCGGAACAGGCCGCGGCCGTTGCCCGGCGGCTGCACGTCGGGCTGCTGCACGTCGTAGAACCCGTCGGCGCTGCACTGCCACACGTCCACGGTGGCGCCGGGCAGCGGCGTGCCGTCCGTGCCGAGCACGCGGCCGGTCACCACGCACGGCGGCTGCCCGCCGATCAGGTCGATGGTGTCGCCGTTCTCCCGCTCCGGCGAGTCCACCACGTGGAACGGGCCGAGCACGGTGCTCTCCGTGCCCGACTCCTGCCCGTTGATCGTCTCGACGAGCATCGAGATGCCGAGCACGTCGGAGAGCAGGATGAACTCCTGCCGGTTCTCGTCGCACTTCTGCCCGACCTCGGTGAGGAAGCGGATCGCCGCCTCCCACTCCGGGAGGGTGAGCTTGACGTTGCGCACGAAGTCGTGCAGGTGCGGCACCAGTTCCTGCAGGATTTCCCGCAGGCGCGGGTCGGCGGCGCCTGCGAAGCTGTCGACCACCGCGGCGGTGGTGCTCTCGGAGGTGAGGTCCATCCGTGAGAAGGTAGGTCGGCGGGCGGCCGGTCCGACAGCCGCTTCGCGCGACCGGGGTCCGGATCCCGCGACGGACGTGCTCTCGCGATACCCGATCTGGGAGGGCGGGGCCGTCGAGGAGTTCCGCGAGGAGCTCAACACCCTCTTCTACCCGGCGCGGGTCGAACCGCTCGGGGACGGCGGTGCGCGCGGCGGCCTGCTGCGCGGGGTCCGCACCGAGCACCTCACGGTCGGGCTCATGCGGTTCGGGCGCCCCACGCTCGTCGACCCCGGCCGCACCGGCGCCGGGTACCACGTCAACGTCACGCTGGCCGGGCGGATCCCGTCGGCGTCCGACGGTGAGGAGACGGTGGCGACCGTGGGCCGCGCCGCGGTGTTCGCCCCCCACCGCGGCCACCGGCTGGAGCACTGCCCGGCGGGAGCGGTCCAGCTCGGGATCCAGGTCGACCGGCGGCTGGTCGACACCGAACTGGAGGTGCTGCTCGGGCGCCCGGTGCGGGCGCCGGTGGAGTTCGCCCTCGACTTCGACCTGTCCTCGCCCGCGGCCCGGGCGTGGCGGGCCGGCCTCGACCTGCTGCTGGCCGAGCTCGACCGCCCCGACGGGCTGATCTGGAGCGCGGCGGTGCGCTCCTACCACGAGCGCTCGCTCGCCACCGGGCTCCTGCTGGCCCAGCGGCACAGCTACACCGAGGCGCTGCAGGGCGGAGGAACACCCGCCACCCCGCGCTCCGTGCGGCGCGTGATCGACCTCGTGCAGGGCCACCCGCAGGACCCGCACACGCTCGGCGACCTGGCCCGCACCGCGGGCGTGAGCGCCCGCCGGTTGCAGGAGGCGTTCCGCGAGCACGTCGGCAGCACGCCCATGGAGTACCTGCGGGCCGTGCGGCTCGACCGGGTCCACGACGAGCTGCGGGCCGGCACGTCGAGCGTCACCGAGGCGGCGCACCGCTGGGGGTTCAGCCACCCGTCGCGGTTCGCGGCGGCGTACCGGGCGCGTTTCGGCGTGCTCCCGTCGGTCACGGCGCGCGAGGGCCGCTGACCCGCCCGGTCAGGGGGTCAGGGGAGGTCGGCCACGTCCGCGCGGAACTGCATCGCCCGGTACGGCCAGCCCGTCGCGGTGTTCCACTGGCTCACCACGAGGTGCAGGTCGCGCAGCGTGGAGCCGGGCAGCACGTAGCCGCCGTAGAGCTGCGCGACGTGCCCGGCCGCGTGGTCCTCTCCGTCCCAGTCGCAGCCGCGCAGCACGGTGGCCAGCGGGGCGCGGTGCATGTCGGCGGTGGGACCGTCCAGCACGCGCACGTCGAGGCAGTAGTGGCCGGCGTCGAACGCCACGAGCACCCAGCGCTCGCCCCCGTCGGCGGGCACGCGGCGCAGCGACAGCTCCCCGAACCGGCCGGGCAGCACGATCGTGGGCGGGTTCCCCCACCCCCAGCGGTCGCCGTCGAGCCCCCACGTCTCCCAGGCGTCCGGGTCGGTGAGCTCCGCCTCGGGCACGCGGTGCAGCAGCAGGCCGTGGGCCCGCTGGAACCCGGTGGTCAGCGCGTACACCCAGCCGTCGCCGCCGCGCTCCCAGGTGAGCATCTGGAACAGCCCGTCGTGCAGGTCCGCCGGCCAGCGCGTGCCGGTGGGGCGCCAGGTGCGGCCGCCGTCGCGGGAGCGGTGCAGCTCGGTCCAGCGCACGTTGCCCAGCTCGCGGCACACCATGACGTGCAGGAACATCTCGTCGCCGACCGTGATCAGGTCGGTGGGCAGCACGGTGGTGATCCGGCGCAGCCGCATGCCGTGGCGGCGCCAGCCGTGGTGCAGGTACCGCACCACCTGCCGCGCGCGCCCGTTGCGCCGCCCGGCCGCCCCGGTCCAGCGCAACCCGGTGGGCACGCTGGCCGGGTCGGCGAAGAGCACCACCGGGGAGCGCCAGCCGGGCCCGCCGACCCCCGCCTCCCGGAACGTGTCGCCGAACACCGACACCAGGTGGCCCTGCGGTGCGGTGGCGGTGGCGCCCAGATCGGTGCCGCCGATGCCGAACCGGTCGGTGAGCCCCGGTCCGGTGAGATCCACGATCTTGGTGGCGAGCCGCTCCGTCACACCGCCATCCTGCCTGCTCCTCCTTAGAGTGGCCGCCATGGCAGAGCTCGCCCCGCGCCACCTCATCCTCACCCTGTACGGGCTGTACGCCCGCGAGGAGCACAACTGGATGTCGGTCGGCTCCGTGGTGGCGCTGATGGGGGACCTCGGCGTCGACTCGGCGGGCGTCCGCTCGTCGATCTCGCGGCTGAAGCGGCGCGGGGTGCTCGAGTCGATGAAGTCGGGCCGGACCGCGGGCTACGCGCTGTCCGACAGCGCGCTGGAGGTGCTCCGGGAGGGCGACACGCGGATCTTCGACCGGCGCGAGGCCCGGGCGGAGGACGGGTTCGTCCTGGTGGTGTTCTCCATCCCGGAGTCGGAGCGGGAGAAGCGGCACACGCTGCGCACCACGCTGTCCGGGCTGGGGTTCGGCACGGCCGCGCCCGGGGTGTGGGTGGGCCCCGCGCACCTGCGCGACGAGGTGCGGCGAACCCTGGAGCGGCGCGGCCTCTCCACCTACGTCGACCTGTTCACGGCCGCCCACGAGGGCTTCAGCGACCTGAAGCGGCAGGTGGCGCGGTGGTGGGACCTCGACGGGATCAACGCCGAGTACGCCGCGTTCCTCGAGCGGTTCGCCGACGCGCGGGCCCGCTGGGAGGTCGCGGCGGACGGCTGCCGCACCGCGTTCGCGATCTACGTGCCGATGCTGACGGTCTGGCGGCGGCTGCCCTACCTCGACCCCGGCCTGCCCCCCGAGCTGCTGCCCGCGGGCTGGAACGGCGGGCGGGCGGCGGATCTGTTCGCCGACCTCGACGGGCTGCTGCGCGCGCCGGCGCGCAAGCACGCGCTGGCGGCGATCCACGCCTGACCTGTCCGACTCGGGTCATGATCAGCGTCTGCGGTCACAGACCCGCAACGGTGCGGGTTGAGCACCGCACTTGGTGATCATGACCCCCCGATTCTGTGTTCGGGTCCGCCCGGCTGCCGGTGTGCGCGCCGTTCCCGACCGGCAGCCCGGTGCTCGGCCGGCCTGTCATGCCCTGCGTGCGAGCGGTCGCGTGCTGCGGCGCGCTCACGTGCGCGAGGTGGCTGGGTCGGGTTCACCACCGATCATCGTGTCGACATGATCATGCACACGCGAGGACAGCGGGCCGTGATCGTTGCGAGAGGGCGCTCAGCGTCCCGGCCAGGGGCGCTTCACGTCATCTCGGAAGGATCATGGGGCCTTGATCTCCGCGAGATGCTGCTGATCGCCCTGGCCAGGGCGATCCATCACATTTCAGAGCGATCACGGGGCTCGGGTGGCTAGTCGAGGACCGCGATCCCCTGGATCTCGACGAGCGCCTCGGCGTCCCACAGCCGGGAGACCCCGATGCCGGCCATGGCGGGGTACTCGGTGCCGACCAGGCGGCGCCAGATCTTGCCGATCTCCCGGGAGTGCGCGAGGTAGGCGTCCATGTCGACGATGTAGATCGTGACGCAGGCGAGGTCGTCGCCGGACCCGCCGGCCGCTCTGAGGGCCTGCAGGAGGTTGAGCAGGGCCTGCTCGAACTGGGTGACGATGTCGGTGCCCACGATCGTGCCCGAACGGTCGAGCGCGGTCTGCCCCGCCAGGTACACGGTGCGCGCGCGGTCGGTCGACACGGCGTGGCTGAACCCGCGGGAGGCGGCGAGCTGGGGTGGGTTGATGCGCTCGAACGTCATGACTGGACCGCCCCTCCGTCCACGTTGATGCCCTGCCCGTTGATCGCGCCGTTCTGCACGCAGGAGAGTACGGCCGCGGCGACCTCCTCGGGCTGGACCAACCGGTGGATCGGCTGGCGGCGTTCGAGCACGGCCCGGGCCTCGGCGGGCGTGGTTCCGGTCCGCTCGGCGATGGCCGCGACGGTGGCGTCGGTCATCGGGGTGTCGACGTAGCCGGGGCACACGGCGTTGGCGGTGACGCCGTGGCGGGCCACCTCGTCGGCCACGGCGCGGACGAGCCCGAGCACGCCGTGCTTGCTGGCCGTGTAGGCGCTCACCTGCCGCTCACCCCGCTTCGCGACCACGGAGGCGATCACCACGATCCGGCCCCGGCGCGCCTCCAGCATCGGGGGGAGCGCGCGGCGGATGCACCGGAAGGGCGCGGTGAGGTTGGTGTCGAGCATCTGTTGCCACTGCGCGTCGGTGGTCCGCGTGATCGGCGCGGCGAGGGAGGTGCCGGCGTTCGCCACGAGCACCTCCGCGGGCGCCCAGGTGTCCTCCACGGTGGCGAACAGCTCCTCGACCTGCGCGGGCACGGTGAGATCGGCCGCCACGGCGAGCGCCGGCCCGGGCACCGCGGCGGCGGCCGCGTCGAGCTTCGCCCGGTCGCGCCCGGCCAGGACCGTGCGGTACCCGGATTGCGCGAGCAGCCGCGCCGTCGCGAGCCCGATCCCCTGACCGGCGCCCGTGACGACGGCGACCGGCGCTACCGGCCCTTCCACGCCGGCGGGCGCTTCCCGGTGAAGGCGGCGTGGAACTCCGCGTGGTCCTCGGTGGTCATGAGCAGGGCCTGGGTCATCGCGTCGAGCTCCATCGCCGCCGACAGCGGCATGTCGAGCTCGCGGGTGAGCAGCGACTTGGTCTGCGCGTAGGCCAGCGTCGGGCCGCCGGCCAGTCGAGCGGCGAGGGCGGCCACGGCGGCGTCCAGCTCGTCGTCGGCCACGAGCTGCGACACGAGCCCGTAGCGGTCGGCGGTGGGGGCGTCGATGGTGTCGCCGAGCATCAGCAGCTGGGTGGCGCGCCCGAGCCCGACGACGCGCGGGAGCAGGTAGGCCGCACCCATGTCTCCGCCGGAGAGACCGACCTTCGTGAACAGGAACGCGAACCGCCCGGAGGCGCCCACCACCCGGAAGTCGGCGGCGAGCGCGATCACCGCGCCCGCGCCCGCGGCGATGCCCTGGATCTTCACGATGATCGGGATCGGGCACTCGCGCATGGCCCGGATGACGTCGCCGGTCATCTTCGTGAAGCGCATGAGGTCGGCCGCCTGCATCTTCAGCAGCTCGCCGATGATCTCCTCGACGTCGCCGCCGCCGCAGAACCCGCGGCCCTCGCCCTGGATCACCAGCACCTTCACGCCCTCGTGGTGCGGCAGCTCGGTGATCAGGTCCCGCAGGTCGGAGTACGACTCGAAGGTGAGCGGGTTGAGCTTCTCGGGCCGGTTGAGGGTGACCGTGGCGACCGGCCCGTCGACGGCGAAGTCGAAGTGCGCCCAGTCCGTGGTGAGGGGCGCCGACGCCCGGAAACGGCTCACCTGTTCGTCCTTTCCCTGAAGATGTCCCGCGCGATGATCGTGCGCTGCACCTCGGACGCGCCCTCGTAGATCCGGGGCGCCCGCACGTCACGGTAGAGGTGTTCGAGCAGGTGGCCGCGCTGCAGCGCCCGCGCACCGTGCAGCTGCACGCACCGGTCCACGATGCGCCCCGCCGCCTCGGTGGCGAAGAGCTTCGCCATCGCCGCCGACCGGGTGATCGACGACCGGTCGGCGCCCTCGTCGTAGGCGCGGGCCGCGGCGTGCACCAGCAGGCGCGCGGCCTCCAGGTCGGTGGCCATGTCCGCGATCGCGTGCGCCACCGCCTGCTGGGCCGACAGCGGGCCGCCGTACGCCTCGCGGGTGCTGACGTGCGCCACGGTGGCGTCGAGCGCGGCCTGCGCCATGCCCACCGCGAACGCGCCGACGCTGGGCCGGAACAGGTCGAGGGTGCGCATGGCCACCCGGAACCCGGCGTCGACCTCGCCGAGCACATCAGCGCGCCCGACGCGAACGCCGTCGAAGGTGAGGCGCCCGATCGGGTGCGGGGAGAGCATGTCGAGGTGCTCGCCGGACAGCCCGGGGGAGTCGCCCGCCACGGCGAAGGCGGTGACGCCACGCGCCCCGCTGCCGGAGGTCCGCGCGAAGACGGTGTAGACGTCGGCCTCGGGGGCGTTGGAGATCCAGAGCTTCTCGCCCGAGAGCCGCCACCCGTCGCCGTCGGACTCGGCGCGCAGCGCCAGCGCGGCGGCGTCGGACCCGGCGCCGGGCTCGGTGAGCGCGAACGCGGCGACGACCTCGCCCTTCACCACGCCGGGGATCCAGCGCTCGACGGTGGCAGGTGAACCCGACTGCAGGATCGGGTAGCTGCCCAGCCCCTGCAGGGCGAGCGCGGTCTCGGCCTCGGGGCAGACGGCGGCGATCGTCTGGCGCAGCAGGCACAGCTGCATCGCGGCGGCGTCGCGGGGCGGTTCGTCCGGGCGGCCGCCGAAGAGGTCGCGGAGCAGCCCCAGCTCGCCCATGGCCGACACGAGCGGGCGGTTGACGCGGCCGTCCTCGCGCGCGAGGGGGAGGAGGTGGTCGGTGGCGAGCCTGCGGACCCGATCGGTGTAGGCGGCCTGCTCCATGCCGGCATCGTATGTCGCATTGACAACGGCCGTCAAACAAACAATATACTTGGCTCGTGCGCATCGCAGTCATCGGCGGCGGCCCCGGCGGCCTGTACTTCGCCGCGCTCGCGAAGCAGCTCGGCGCGCTGCGCGGGGCAGACCACGAGATCACCGTCTGGGAGCGCAACGCCGCCGACGACACGTTCGGCTTCGGCGTGGTGTTCTCCGACGAGACGCTCGGCGGGATCGAGCACGCCGACCCGGCGGTGCACGCCGCGATGCAGCGGGAGTTCGCGCGGTGGGACGACATCGACGTGCACTTCCGCGGGCAGACGATCACCAGCGGCGGCCACGGGTTCGCCGCGATGGGCCGCAAGCGCCTCCTCCAGATCCTCCAGGAGCGCTGCCGCGAGCTCGGCGTCGACGTGCGGTTCTCCACCGAGGCCCCCGACGTCGAGCAGTTGCGCCGCGAGCACGACCTCGTGGTGGCGAGCGACGGCCTCAACTCGGCGGTGCGCACGAAGTACGCCGACCAGTTCCGCCCCGACCTCGACGTGCGCCGGTGCCGCTACATGTGGCTGGGCACCGACACGGTCTTCGAGGCGTTCACCTTCGACGTCCGCGAGACCGAGCACGGCGTCATGCAGGTGCACGGCTACCCCTTCGACGCGCACAGCAGCACGTTCATCGTCGAGATGCACGACGACGTGTGGCGCCGCGCCGGGTTCGGGGCGAGCGAGGCGCTGTTGCTGGCGCCGGGCGAGTCCGACGAGCGGTCGGTCGAGGCGGTGCGCGAGATCTTCGCCGACGTCCTGGCCGGCGGGCGGGTGCTCGCCAACAACTCGCGCTGGATCAGCTTCACCACCGTGCGCAACGCGCACTGGTGCCACGACAACGTGGTGCTGCTCGGCGACGCCGCGCACACCGCCCACTTCTCGATCGGCTCCGGCACCAAGCTCGCCATGGAGGACGCGCTGGCGCTCGCCGCGTGCCTGCACGAGTGCGACGACGTGCCGGCCGCGCTGGCGGCCTACGAGGCCGAGCGCAGGCCGGTGGTGGAGTCCACGCAGCGGGCCGCGCAGGCGAGCCTGGAGTGGTTCGAGAACCTCGGGCAGTACGTCCACCAGCCGCCGCTGCAGTTCGCGTTCAACATCCTCACCCGCAGCCGCCGCGTCACCTACGACAACCTGCGCCTGCGCGACCCGGAGTTCGTGGCCGCGGTCGACCGGTGGTTCGCCGGGGGCGGGCAGCCGCGGCCGCCGATGTTCCACCCCTTCCGCCTCGGCGAGCTGGAGCTGGTCAACCGGGTCGTCGTGTCCCCGATGGACATGTACGTCGCCGTCGACGGCATGCCCACCGACTTCCACCTCGTCCACCTCGGCGGCAAGGCGCTCGGCGGCGCCGGCCTCGTGATGACGGAGATGGTGTGCGTCTCGCCGGAGGGCCGGATCACCCCCGGCTGCACCGGTCTGTGGACCGACGAGCAGGCCGCCGCGTGGCGGCGCGTCACCGACTTCGTGCACTCCTCGTCGGCCGCGAAGATCGGCCTGCAGCTCGGGCACTCCGGCCCCAAGGGGTCCACAAAGCTGATGTGGGAGGGCATCGACCAGCCCCTCGACGAGGGGAACTGGCCGGTCGTCGGCCCGTCCGCGCGCCCGTACCGGGAGGGCGTGAACCAGGTGCCGAGGGAGCTCGACCGCGCCGGGATGGACGCGATCGTCGCCGAGTTCGTGGCGGCCACCGAGCGCGGCGCCCGCGCCGGATTCGACCTCGTCGAGCTGCACTGCGCTCACGGCTACCTGCTGTCGGCGTTCCTGTCGCCGGTCACCAACCGGCGCACCGACGCCTACGGCGGCCCGATCGAGAACCGGCTGCGGTTCCCGCTCGAGGTCTTCACCGCGATGCGCGAGGTGTGGCCCGCGCACAAGCCCATGACCGTCCGGATCTCGGCCACCGACTGGGTCGAGGACGGCATCACCCTCGAGGACACCCTCGCGGTCGCGCGGGCGTTCGAGCAGGCCGGAGCCGCGGCGATCGACGTGTCCAGCGGACAGGTCACCCCGGACGAGCGACCCGCCTTCGGCCGCTCGTACCAGACGCCCTTCGCCGACGCGATCCGCAACGTGCTGAAGATCCCGACGATCGCCGTGGGCGTGATCTCGTCCCCCGACGACGTCAACACGATCATCCTGTCCGGCCGGGCCGACCTGTGCGCCGTGGGCCGCGCCCACCTCTACGACCCGAACTGGACGCTGCACGCCGCCGTCGAGCAGGACTACGACGGCCGGGGCGCGGTGTGGCCCGCCCCGTGGCGGGCGGGCAGGCGCAAGCCCCAGACCGGCCGCAGCGACGGGCCCAAGCCGCGCCTGGAGCTCATCCGCCGGCCGCCCTCGGACGGGCATCTGCGGTGGCGGCCGGCCAGGCCCCTGAGCGCACCAGTTCTCCGACCAGGCGGGTGAGCGTCGAGGCCACCGCCTCCACCGGGGCGATGAGCCTGCTGCGGTGCTGCACGCCGAGCACCACGGAGCGTTCGACGTCCGGCGCGGTGAGCGGGGCACCGGACAGCCGGCCGGCCGCGACGTCGGCGGCCACGCCCGCGGCCGGGAGCACCGTCCAGCCGTGCCCGGCCAGCACGAGCTGCTTCTGCAGGAGCATCGAGTTGGTCTGCGCGACGATGCGCGGCTGCACCGGTGCCACCGAGCGTGCCCGGTCGACCAGCGCGCGCAGGCCGTGCCCGCTCACCGGCAGGACGAGGGGGTGGGCGAGCGCCGTGGCCCAGGGCACGGGGGAGCCGACGTGCAGGTCCGCGTCCGGCGGGCCGACGACCCAGAGTTGCTCGCGCAGCAGCGGCGCGACCCACAGCGAGGGCGTGTCGCTGAGGTTGTAGAGCAGGGACAGGTCGATCTCCCCGGTGTCCAGCCACTGCTGGAGCAGGCCGGAGTAGCCGCTGAACAGCCGCAGCTCGATGCCGGGGTGGCGGCGCGCCACGGCGTCGGTCAGCGGCTCGGCGAGGATCTCGAGCACGCTCTCGAGCAGGCCCACGCTCACGATGCCGGTGACCTCGCCGGGCTCGGGACGCAGCTCCGCGCGGGCCCGGTCCAGCTCGTCCAGGGCACGGCGGGCCCGCATGATCAGCACCTCGGCTGCGGGCGTGGGGACCATCCCGTGCCGGGTGCGCTCGAACAGCGGGGTGCCCAGCTCCTCCTCGAGGAGCCGGATCTGCCGGGTCACGGCGGGCTGCACGAGGTGCAGCAGCTTCGCCGCCCGGGTCACGCTGCCCACCTCGGCAACGGTGAGCAGCGCGGTCAGCTGGCGCAGCTCCACGGCGACCTCCTCATGCCCGGCACGCATCCCCCCATCAGGAATCACTATTTCACTCCTGCCGGGATCAGCGTCGATGATGGGAGGATGAGCGACGTCGCGCAGGTCTCGTTGACCGACGCCCTGGAGGGCTGGAAGCCGGACCCGGTCGAGCTGACCCGTCGTGTCGACCCCTGGTTCGCCGAGGCGTTCGCGGACCTGCTCGACGCCCCGCGCCCGGACGTGCTGCCCCCGCTCTGGCACTGGTTCGTGCTCCTCGACCACCCCGCGGGCTCCAACACCGGCGCCGACGGCCACCCGGCGCGGGCGCCGTTCCTCCCGCCGATCCCGGGCCGCCGCCGGATGTTCGCGGGCGGCCGGCTCCGCCAGGACGCCCCGATCCCGCTCGGCGCGGAGCTGGCGAGCCGGGCGGCCGTCTCCGACGTCACGGTGAAGACGGGCCGCAGCGGCGAGATGGCGTTCGTGACCGTCCGCACCGAGCTGTTCGCCGACGGCGCGCCGGTCGGGGTGGAGGAACAGGACATCGTCTACCGCTCCGAGCCGCCGGGCACGCCCCCGCGCACGCTGCCGCCGCCCGAGACCGGGCAGCCCGAACCCGAGGGGGAGTGGCGGGTGGAGCTCGCCGCCGACCCGGTGGCGCTGTTCCGGTTCAGCGCCCTGACCTACAACGGCCACCGCATCCACTACGACCTGCCCTACGCCACGCAGGCCGAGGGCTACCCGGGCCTCGTCGTGCACGGCCCGCTGCTCGCGATGCTCGCCCTCGAACTGCCGCGACGCCACGCCCCCGGCCGCACCGTGCGCTCCTTCACCTACCGGCTGGTGCGCCCGGCGTTCGCGCCGTCGCGGATCGTGTCCGCCGGCACGGCGCGGGGCTCGGAGCTGGAGGTCGTGGTCGCCGCGCAGGGCGCGGCCCCGTCCCTCACCGCGACGGTGGAGCTGGCATGACCCCGCCGCTGCAGGGCACCACCGTCGTCAGCCTCGAGCAGGCGGTCGCCGCCCCGTTCGCCACCCGCCAGCTCGCCGACCTCGGCGCCCGCGTCATCAAGATCGAGCGGCCCGACGGCGGCGACTTCGCCCGCGGCTACGACGAGTCGGTGCACGGCAACTCCAGCTACTTCGTGTGGCTCAACCGCTCGAAGGAGTCGCTCACCCTCGACGTGAAGTCGCCCGAGGGGCGCGCCGTGCTCGGTGAGCTGCTCGACCGGGCCGACGTGTTCGTGCAGAACCTCGGGCCGGGTGCGGCCGGCCGCCTCGGCGTCGACGCCGCGACGCTGGCCCGCACCCACCCGCGCGTGATCCCGTGCACCGTCTCCGGCTGGGGCACCGACGGTCCCTGGGCCGGGCGCAAGGCCTACGACCTGCTCGTGCAGGCCGAGACCGGCGTGCTGGCGCTCACCGGCACCGCCGAGCACACCGCCCGCGTCGGCATCTCCATCGCCGACATCGCCGCCGGCATGTACGCCTACTCCGGGATCCTCACGGCCCTGCTGCGCCGCGCCACCACCGGCGAGGTGTCGGCCGTGGAGGTGTCCCTGTTCGAGGCGCTCGCCGAGTGGATGGGCTCCCCGGCCAACTACACCGCCTACGGCGGCCGCCAGCCGGCCCGCAGCGGCGCCGACCACGCCACGATCGCGCCGTACGGCCCGGTCGCCACCGCCGACGGCGCCGTCGTGCTCGGGTTGCAGAACGACCGCGAGTGGCGGTCCCTGTGCGCCGTCGTGCTCGAGGACCCGGACCTCGCCGACGACCCGCGCTTCGTCACCAACTCGGCGCGGGTCGAGCACCGCGCCGAGCTGAACACGCTGATCGAGGCCCGGCTCACCACCCTGGACTCCGACGCCGCGTCCGCGCTGCTCGACAAGGCCGGCATCGCCAACGCCCGGCTGAACCAGGTGCGCGACTTCCTCGACCACCCGGTGCTCGCCGCCCGCGGGCGCTGGCAGCCGGTCGACGTCCCCGGCGGCACCGTCAGCGCCCTGCGCCCGCCCGCCGACATCGCCGGCGTCGACCCGGTGATGGGACCCGTGCCCGTGCTCGGCGCCCACACCGACGCGATCCTGCGCGAGCTCGGCCGCACCGACACCGAGATCGCGGCGCTGCACGAGCGCGCCGTCGTCTGAGAGGAACCCATGAACGCCGAGGAACAGGCCATCGTCGAGGTCGTCCGCGACTTCGTCGACAACGAGGTGCGGCCCGTGGTCCGCGAGCTGGAGCACGCCAACACCTACCCCGAGAAGCTCATCGAGCAGATGAAGGAGCTCGGGATCTACGGCCTCGCCGTGCCCGAGCCGTGGGGCGAGGTCGCGGTCTCCACCCCCTGCTACGCCCTGGTCACCGCCGAGCTCGCGCGCGGCTGGATGAGCCTCGCCGGCGCGATGGGCGGGCACACCGTCGTCGCGAAGCTGCTCACCGCGTTCGGCACGAAGGAGCAGCAGGACCGCTACCTGCCCCGCATGGCCACCGGCGAGATCCGCGCGACCATGGCGCTGACCGAGCCCGGCGGCGGATCCGACCTGCAGGCGATGACCACCGTCGCCCGCCCCGACGGCGACGGCTACCGGATCGACGGCGCGAAGACCTGGATCAGCAACGCTCGCCGCTCCCAGCTCATCGCCCTGCTGTGCAAGACCGACCCCGTGGCCGAACCGAAGCACCGCGGCATCTCGATCCTGCTCGTCGAGCACGGCCCCGGCCTCACCGTCTCCCAGGACCTCCCCAAGCTCGGCTACAAGGGCGTCGAGGCGTGCGAGCTGGTGTTCGACGGCTACCACGCGCCGGCCGACGCGCTCCTCGGCGGCGTCGAGGGCCGCGGCTTCGCCCAGATGATGAAGGGCCTCGAGACCGGGCGGATCCAGGTGGCCTCCCGCGCCCTCGGTGTCGCCCAGGCCGCTTTCGACGACGCCCTGCGCTACGCCCAGGAACGCGAGAGCTTCGGCAAGCCGATCTGGCAGCACCAGTCGATCGGCAACTACCTCGCCGACATGGCCACCAAGATCACCGCTGCCCGCCAGCTCATCCTGCACGCCGCCGACCGGTTCGACGCGGGCGAGCGCAGCGACATGGAAGCCGGCATGGCCAAGCTCTTCGCCTCCGAGATCGCCATGGAGGTCGCGCTGAACGCCGTGCGCATCCACGGCGGCTACGGCTACTCCACCGAGTACGACGTCGAGCGCTACTTCCGCGACGCCCCCCTCATGATCGTCGGCGAGGGCACCAACGAGATCCAGCGCGGCGTCATCGCGGCCCAGCTCGTCAAGCGCGGGGGGCTCGGGAAGGCCTGAGCGCGAGGCGTACACCAGCGCGGTCGGACGACCCCCAGATGCTGCTGATCAGGGCCGTCGGCCTCCGGAGCCGAGCGCCCAGCCGTGCGTGGAACGCCGAAGCCGGCCGACCCGCACACCAGGGTGCTCGTCACGACCCCCAGGTGCTGTTGATCTCCCGGTGGCCGATCTGAGTCGTACGTCAGGGTCTGGTCACGACCATGGTGTGCGGGTCGCGCGGATCATGCGGCTCGGCGCCGATCGCCGGTGGCTCTCTCACACCCACGGCTGGTCAACCGGGTCCAGGCGCCGTGGGGCTTGATCACCAGATTGGCGCGTTTCCCGACGCCCTGTGTCGGGTTTCGCTCCCGGCCGGCGATCATGGTGTCTGGGGCCCTACCGCGACCGCCTACTGGCCGGTGATCTGCCCCGCCAGGGGGCCGAGGGGCGGGACCCACTCGCGGATCTGGACATCGGCGATCACGCCTGCCTTCTTGTACGGGTCGGCCTCCACGATGGCCTGCACCGCGGCCTTGTCCTCGGCGCGGAAGACCAGGAGGCCGCCTGGGGCCTCGCTGGGCGCCCATGCACCGGCCACGATCAGCTCGTCGAGCCCACGCAGGTAGTCGCGGTGCGTGGGGCGGGTGGCCTCCCGCAGTGCGGTGTCGTCGGTGTAGGTGTAGATCACGGCGAAGGTCGAGGACATGGCGCCGATCCTTCCATCCGGGGGTTCCGGGCACCCAGAATGTGAGCATGACGATCTACGCGGTGACCTACCGGTACTCCGACGACGTGGACACGCGGGACCGCGTGCGGCCCGAGCACCGCGCGTACCTGGGCGGGTTCGCCGACACGGGGCAGCTGCTGCTGTCCGGGCCGTACGGCCCCGGTGAGCAGGCGGGCGCGCTGCTGCTCTTCCGCGCCGACGACAAGGACGCCGTGCAGGCCATCGTGGACGGCGACCCGTTCAGGAAGGCGGGTGTGATCACCTCCAACGAGATCGTGGAGTGGGAGCCGGTGCTCGGACCGCTGCGGTCGGCCATCCCGTGAAGCCGTACCGGTTCGCCGGGCGCACCGCGGTCGTCACCGGCGCGGGCAGCGGCATCGGTGAGCAGCTGGCCCGCGCGCTCGGCGAGCGGGGAAGCCACCTCGTGCTGCTCGAGCGGGACCCGGACCGCCTCGACCGGGTGGCGGGCGAGATCCGCGCCGCCCACCCGGGCATCACGGTCGACGAGATCATCGTGGACCTGGCCGACCGCACCGCGACCACCGACGCCGCGCAGCGGATCGTCCGTGACCACCCGCGCACCGATCTGCTGATCAACAACGCCGGGGTGGCGCTCGCCGGGCGGTTCGCGGAGGTCACCCTCGAGGAGTTCGAGTGGGTCGTGGAGGTGAACTTCCACGCGCCGGTCGTGCTCACCCACCACCTGCTGCCCACCATGCAGCCGGGCGCGCACCTCGTGAACGTCTCCAGCCTCTACGGTCTGATCGCCCCGCCCGCCCAGTCGGCGTACGCCGCGTCGAAGTTCGCGCTGCGCGGCTTCAGCCAGTCGCTGCACGGGGAGCTGGCCGAGCAGGGGATCGGCGTCACCACGGTGCACCCGGGCGGGGTGAACACGCGGATCGCGGCAGACGCGCGGGTGGGCTCCGGGGTGGACCCCGCGGAGTTCGAGGCGGGGCTCGCGACGTTCTCCCGGCTGCTGACCTACCCGCCGGAGAAGGCGGCCGCCGACATCCTGCGCGCCGTCGAACGCCGCAAGGCCAGGCTGCTCATCGCCGCGAGCGCGAAGATCCCGGACGTGCTCGCCCGGCTGCTGCCGGTCGGGCACATGGCCGCGATCTCCCGGCTGGTCACCCGATGACCGAGCTCGTGGAGGCGAGCGGGGCGAGGGTCCGGGTGCGCGACACCGGGCCCCGCGACGGCGACCCGATCGTCATGCTGCACGGCATCGGCCGCAGCCTCGAGGACTGGGCGCCCCAGCACGAGGCGTTGCCCGCCACGCACCGCGTGATCAGCATGGACCTGCTCGGGTTCGGGCTGTCGGAACCCCCACCGGGGCCGAGCACGCTCGCCCGGCTCGCGACGGGCGTCGGTGACGTGCTGGACGCGCTCGGCGTGCGGCGGCCGGTCCACCTGTTCGGCAACTCGCTGGGCGGGGCCGTCGCGCTCGCGATGCAGGCGGCGCACCCGGAGCGGGTGCAGACCCTCGTCCTCGCCGCACCCGCGGGGTTCGGGCAGGAGGTGGTGCTGGACCTGCGGCTGCTCACGATCCCCGGCCTGGGCCACGTCCTGCTGCGCCACGCCGGCCCGCGGACCGCGCGCCGCACCGAGCGCGCGCTGTTCCACGACCCCTCGTTCGTCACCGACGAGCGGGTCCGGCACGCACTGCGCGTCGCCGCGCAGCCGGCCCGGCCCGCGGTCTTCCTCGACGTCGTCCGCGAGCTGGGCACGGTGCGCGGCATCCGGCCGGGCTGGCGTTGCGCCCTGCTCGCCGACGTGGCGCGCGACCCGCGCCCGACCCTGGTCGTCTGGGGCGACCGGGACCGCATCCTCCCCGCGCACCACCTGCGGGCCGCCCGCGCGGCGCTGCCGCACGCGCAGTCGCACGTCTTCCCCGACGCCGGGCACCTGCCCCAGGTCGAGCGCGCCGCCGAGTTCGCCGCGCTCGCCGTCGGTTTCCTCGACTCTGCGACCTAGCCGGTCACGTCACGTCGGCCGCCGCGGCGACGACCTCCGCGCCGAGCTCGGCGAACCGGGCCGGTGGCACGCGGTCGCGCGGCCCCCAGATCGAGAGGACGGCGAGCGGGCGCCCGTTGCGGTCGAGCACCGGGGCCGACACCCCGTACAGCGACGACTCCAGCTCGCCGGCGCACTCGCCGTACCCGCGCGCGCGGGTGGCGGCGAGCTCGGCGGCGAGCGCCCCGGGGTCGGTGATCGTGGTGTCGGTGTAGCGGGTGAGCGGGCCGTTCAGCACCCGCTGCACGTGGTCGGCGGGCAGGAACGCGAGCAGCGCCTTGCCGGTGGAGGTGGCGTGCAGCGGCACCGAGCGGCCGAACCAGCTCGCGGTGAGCACGGCCGTGGGCGTGACCTCGTCGACGTAGGTGAGCCCGCCCATGCCGGGCACGGCGAGGGAGGCGGTCTCGCCGGTGCGGCGGCACGTCCGTTCGAGGATCGGGTGGGCGGCGGCGATCAGCGCGTCCGGCTCGGCGGCGTTGCCCAGCTCCATGGTGGTGAGCCCGATCGCGTAGCGGCCGGTCGCGTCGTCGACGCTGACCAGGCCACGCGCCTGCAGGGTCTTGAGCAGCCGCCATGCGGTGGCCCGGTTGAGCCCGCAGGTCCGCGCCAGCGCGGGGGCGGTGGCGTTCTCGGGCTGCGCCGCGGCCACGGCCATGAGGAGGTCGACCGCCCGGTCGACCGACTGGATCCGGACGGAAGCCGCCGGCTCGTGTGTCCCCACGACGCACCAGCCCCCATCACGCGCTCGACATGAACGGTTTCACATTACGCCGAGGGGGTTCGCATCATGCGACAGCTGGATCCACCCGGACGTTCACCTCCCGGTCGGCGAGTGCGCGACCGGCGGCGATGATGGCGACGTCGAGTGCGATGCGGGCATCCCGCAGCGCCGCAGCGGTCTCGCGGGCGCCGGTGTCGTTGATGCCCCGGGCGGCCGCCGCGGTGACGGCGTCGGCGAGCGCGGCGAGCAGCGGCGCGGTGGCCTCGTGCACCGAGCCGGAGGCGCTCGTCGCGGGGTTGTGCGAAGTCGCCGGCCTCGCGGGGTTGGTGCACGGGATCGCGCCGTTCCGGCGCGCAGTGGTCATGGCGGTGACGGTCATGGCGTGATCTCCTCTCCGGCCGGCACGTCGGGGTGTTCAGGAACCAGGGCTGAATTCGGCACCGAGCTCGCGCAGCCTGGGTGCGTGCTTGCGGGCGTGGTGGCCGCAGAACAGGAGCTCGCCGCCGGTGGGCAGCAGCACCGCGACGCGTGCTGCGGCACCGCAGCCGTCGCAGCGGTCGTGACGGGTGAGGACGCGGGTCAGGGTGTCGGTGCTCATGTCGTCACGCCGCCTCGAGCAGTGCGTGGCCGGACGCCGTGAGCCGAGGTCCGTCGGTGATCAGGCCCGCCGCGGCGAGGCGCGCTCCCGTGAACTGGTCGCTCAGGAAGAGCCCGTCGACGACCAGCGCACCACCTGCGGCCGTGGCGCAACGGCCTGCGGCGACGGCGCGGAGAACGGCGTGATCGCGGTGGCTGAGCGGAGGGGCGGTCGTGGCGTTCATCGCCGTTCTCCTTCCGGTCCGGGTGGTGCTCGTGACCGCCCAAGAATGCGCCGCGACGACGCCCGCGAACATCTCGCTGTCCCTACGAACGACAGGGCGGACCCGCCGGACGAGGTCGGGTTCACCCCACCTCGATCCAGCGGGTTCGCCCCGCGGGTTCAGGACCCCAGGCTCAGCAGGGTGACCGTGCCGTCCTTGAGGTTGGTGATGTAGCCGGTGCGGCCGTCCGGCAGCACCGCGAAGGACGTCGGGGAGACGCCGGTCGGGATCGTCGCTGTGACCGACATCGAGTCGACGCTGATCACCGACGCCGTGTTGTCGTTGACGTTGGCGGTGTAGGCGAAACGCCCGTCCGGCGACCACGTGATGTCCTGCGGGTTCAGCCCCACCGGGATCGTGGCCACGACCTGGTTCGTGTTCGTGTCGATCATGGTGACGGACGCGGAGTCGTAGTTGACGTTCGCGACGAGGGGCCGGGTCGGGTGGACCGCCACGCTGTGCGGGCTCTTCTGGACCGGCACCTCGGTCAGGACGGTGTTGGTCGCGGTGTCGAGCACGGACACGACGTTCGACTCGTGGTTGGCGATGTAGGCGCGCGAGCCGTCCTTCGTGAACTCGATCCAGTGGGGGTTGGGCGCCACCTTGATCTCGGAGGTCACCGCGTTGGTGGCGGTGTCGATGACGGAGATCGTCCCGGAGTCGTGGTTGGGCACGTACAGCCGCGCGCCGTCGCGCGTGACGGCTCCGAGGTAGGGCCGCGTCCGCACCGGGATGGTCGCGATGATCGAGTTCGTGGTCGTGTCGAGCACACCGACGGCGGCGATCGTGCGTTCGTCGTTGAAGATGCTGACGTAGATGCGGCGGCCGTCGGGGGAGAACGACAGGAACTGCGGAGGGCCTGCGGGCACCGGGATCGTGGCCGTCACCCGGTTCACCGCGGTGTCGACGACGGTGACCACGCCCGCCGTGCGGTTGGCGATGTAGGCCTGGCGCCCGCTGGGTGCGACCGCGACGAATCCCGGCGTGGCGCCCACCGCGACGGTCTGTTCGATGGACGGGACCGGAACGCTGGCGGCGACCGCCGCCGCGGGGGCGGGTTCCGGGGCCGGCGGCTCGACGATCGCCGGTGAGGGCGCCGCCGCCTCCGGTGCTCCCGACCGGAACTGGTCCACGGCGACGTACAGGAGCCCGCCGACCACCGCGAGGACGGCGACGACCGCGGCCACCGCGAGCAGCACCCGCCGGTTCGCCCCGCCTCCTCCGGCGGGAGGTGCGGGCGGGGGCCAGCTCGGCGGGCTCCCCCCGGGCTGCCCCGTCCCCGGGGGTGGACCGGCAGGTGGCCGGCCGTCGCCGGCCGGGTACGGCGGACGCCCGGCGGGTTGCGGTGCCCTGGGGCGGGGCGGGGGTGGCGGCTGCGAACCGGCGGGCGCGTCGGCCCGTCCGGGTGCGGCCACCGCCCCCGCGGCGACCGGAACCCCGCCCGAGGGCGGGACGGGCTCGGGACCGCGCTGCGCCGGAATGGCCACATCCGGGGTGCCCGACCGGGGCTGGGCACCGGAGGGGGCCCCGGCGGGTGCGGGAACGGCGCCGGCGAGCGCCAGCGCTGCGGCGCCCAGCGCGACCGCGTACTTGGGGTGGGCGTCGACCACGGTGGGGCAGCCCAGCTCCTCGGAGATCATCCGGGTGACCCGGGGGATGCGGGAGGAACCCCCGACCAGCAGCACCGCGGACAGCTGCTCCGGCTCGACCTGCGCCGAGCGCAGCGTCTTGGTCAGGGTGCCGATCGTCGACTCGATGGGAGCCCGGATCATGTCCTCGAACTCCGCCCGCGTCAGCCGCACGTCGAAGTGGTGGTGGGGCAGGAACACCGGGATCGTCGTCTCGGTGTCGGCCGAGAGGGCCTCCTTGGCCGTGACGCAGTCCTGGCGCAGCCGGGCGAGGGCGACCGCGGTCTGCGCGTCGCTCATGTCGAGCTCGGAGAGCGCACCACCGGCCGCGTAGTTGACGAAGGACAGGATCGACTCGTCGAAGTCGACACCACCGAGCCGTTCGATCCCCTCCGGAACCCCGAGGATCTCGATGCCGCCGGGGTTCTTGCGCAGCACCGTGGCGTCGAACGTGCCGCCGCCCAGGTCGTACACGGCGATGATCTCGCCGTCGGCGAGGTGCCGCGACGCGGCGTAGTGCGCGGCCGCCGCCTCCGGCTCGGTGACGGTGCGGGTGGCGGTCAGCCCCGCCACCTGGGGCACCTCGTCGAACAGCTCCCGGCGGAACGGGCCCCAGTTGGCCGGGTGGGTGAGCACGACGCTGTCGGGCTTCGCCCCCTCGGTCTCGGTCACCCGCGTGACGACGTCGTACAGCAGGCTGCCGAGCAGGTCGGTGACCACGTACGGGGTGCCGCCGAGGATCACCGGGGTCGGGTCGCCCAGCCGGCGCTTGAACTCGCGGCCGATCCGGTCCGGGCTGCTGACGGCGCGTCTGGCGGCGGCCTCACCGGAGACGAGGGTGCCGTCCTCCCGCAGGTACACGACCGCCGGTGTCACCACCGTCCGGTCACCCAGGGTGAACATCTCGACACGGGATTCATTCGCGACCGCAGCAGCGACGAACGTCGTGCCGAGGTCGACTCCGAGGTGATATCCCACGATGCCTCCCGGAGGCCAGAACCGCGTTGGCTCGATTCTCGACCGCGCAGCGTTACCTGCCCAGCTGCATTCGGGGGGTATGCCCTACCCCCGGTGGGGCAGGCCCCATTCCCGCCGGGCCCCCGGGCGGCGGACGATTCGGGCATGATGCTCGAGCCTGCGCAGTGCGCCGGCGACGCTCCCCGCACCCATGCTCCCCGCACGCCGAACGACCCGCACAGCCCGCTGCCCGACCACAGCCCGCCGCCCGACCACACCACGCGGCTCCCCGCCCCCGCGCGCGATGCCCGCCTCCGCGCCGAACGCGAGCAGTGGCAGCGCAGGCGCCGCCTCGAGCGGCAGCTGCACGACGGCGCGGCGCTGCGGATCTCCGCGCTCAGCCTGCAGCTCGGGCTGTTCCGGCACCGCGTCCCCGAGGCGGAACCCGACCTGCACGCGTCCATCGACGGCCTCCAGGACGAGCTGCACGCCGTGCTCCAGGAGCTCCGCGACGTGGCGGGCAAGATCTACCCGCCGCTGCTCGACGAGGCCGGGCTCGGCCCGGCGCTGCGCGAGGCGGCCGATCGGGTGGAGACGCCGGTGCGCGTCGTCGCCCCGGACGACCGGTTCGGTCCTGCCGCGGAGGGCGCCGCGTACTTCGCCGTGACCGAGTGCCTCGAGGCCGCCACCGCGGCGTCGCCGGGCCTCGACGTCGTGGTCCGGCGCGACGGTGCCGTGCTCGCCGTCGACGTCGTCGGTGTGGAGCTGCGCCACGCCGACGCGATGCTCGACGCGGTGCGGCGACTCGGCGGCACCATCGACGTCGCCGGCGGACCGGATGCCGGCACGATCACAGCGAGACTCCCATGCGAGTAGCACTGGCCGAGGACGGCGCCCTGTTCCGCGAGGGCCTGCTCATGCTGTTGCAGGCGGCGGGGCACGAGGTCGTCGGGTGCACCGCCGACGGCGATTCGCTCGTCGCGTTGCTGGCCACCCAGCCCGCCGACGTCGCGATCCTGGACATCCGGATGCCGCCCGAGCCGGACGGCGGCCTGGTGACCGCCGAGCGGCTGCGCGCCGCCCACCCCGACATGGGGTTGCTGTTCCTCTCGCACTACGCCGAGTCGCACTACCTGATGCGCATCCTCCAGATCGGCACCGACTCGATCGGCTACCGGCTCAAGGAGAAGGTGGGCAGCGTCGACGTCCTCACCGACACGCTCACGCGGATCGAGAGCGGTGAGATCGTCATCGAGCCCACGCTGGCCAAGCGGCTCGTCGAACGGCCCCGCGGCGACAAGAAGGGGGTCATCGCCACGCTGTCGGAACGCGAGCTGGACGTGCTGCGGCTCATGGCGGAGGGCCGCTCGAACACCGGCATCGCGGCGCAGCTGTTCGTCACACCCAAGGCCGTCGAGAAGCACATCGCGAACATCTTCGGCAAGTTGAACCTGCACGCCGACACCGCCGAGCACCACCGCAGGGTGCTCGCGGTGCTCACCTACCTGCGTTCGCAGCGCGACGAGGAGTGACGGGCCGGGACTGAACCGGGGACTTCTGGCCGTGGGCCGCGGTCCCCGTGGCGCCTAGCGTGGCCGGGCGAGACCCGGACCCGATCCGGGGACGAACCGGCGGAGCACGATGAACCGGACGATCGTGGCGCGGCTGCTGCGGGCGATGCTGGTCGCCTGCGGTTCCTGCGCCGTGCTCGTCGCCACCCTCGGGGTGGCCGCTCTCGTCATCGGATCCGGCCCGCTCGACGTGCTGCTGCCGTTCACGGCCGTCATGGCGATCGCACTGGGGCTCGGGCTGGTCCTGCCGCGGATCGACCAGCTGGTGGAGCGGCTCACCCACCACCGCGAGGTGACGCCGTACTCGGCGCTCGCCGAGACCGCGGCGCGGATCCGGGCGGGGGAGCTCGAGCAGGCACTTCCGGGGCTCGCACAGGTGGTCGCCGACGGCACCGGCGCGAGCCACGCCGCCGTGTGGCTCGCGGTCGGCGACCGGCTGGTCCGCGCCGCCGCACACCCGCCGCCGGCGGACGGGGCCAGGGGCGGGGCGGAGACCGTCGAGAACCTCGCGATCCTGCTCAGCCGGCCGGACACCGACCACGTGGTCCCGGTGCTCGACGGGCCCGTGCTGCGGGCGGCTCTGGCGATCGCGAAGCCCGGCGCGCCCATCACGCCGGCCGACCAGGCGCTCGTCCGCGACGCCGCGAACGGCGCCGCGCTCCTGTTGCGCGGGGTGGCGCTGAACGCCGAGCTGGCCGAGCGCGTGCGGCGCGCCGACGACCTCGCGGCGGAGCTGCGGGCGTCGCGGCAACGCCTCGCCCGGGCCCGCGAGGTGGAGCGCAGGCGTCTGATCATGGAGCTCGGCCACGCCACGGGCGACCGGCTGGCCACGCTGCGGGCCGATGTCGCCGCGGCGGGGGTGGGTCTCGCCCGGCGCCCGGAGGACGTGGACGGTGCCCAGGAGGCGCTGGCCCGGGCCCGGGTCGGGCTCGACGAGCTGCTCGACCGGTTCCGCCTGATCGCCCGGGGTGTGTACCCGGCGGTGCTGCGCGACCAGGGCCCCGCGGCGGCGCTCGACGAGGTGGCCGCGGACCTGCCCCGGCCGGTGCGGCTCACGGGGGACCTGGGCGGCCGACTGGACTGGGAGATCGAGTCCGGCGCCTATTTCGTGGTCGCCGCAGCCATGAACGCCCTCGCCGGCAGGCCGGGTCCGGGCGAGGTGCTCGTGCACTTCGAGCGCGCGGACGGCCGGGTGGGCGTGCGGATCGAGGATCCCGCGCCGACCACGAGCCCTGAGGACCTGCGCGGCGCCCTCGCCGACGACGCCGAGCGGCTCGCGGCGCTCGGCGGGGTGATCGACCTGGACACAGGCGGCAGCGAGGGCGGTCCTCTCGGGTTGAACGTCCGGCTGCCCGACCGGCTCGAGCCGGTCGTCGAGAGCAGCGTCGGTGCCGGGCGGAGCTGAGGACGTCGTGGCCCTCCTGACCGACCGGACGCGCGCGGCGCTCGCCACGGCGGGGTACGCCGTGCTGCTGACGGCCTGCGCCGTGCTGTCGCTCGCGTGGCTCGCGGTGGGCGCCGTCGTCGGGGTCGCGGCGTACGTCCCGTCTCTCGCCGCCGCGGTGGCCGCGGCCGCGGCGGCGGGCGACCGGTGGGCGCAGGGAGTCCTCGACGCGCTGCCGCGCAGCGAGCCCGCCGCTCAGGCCGTCCTCGACTACGGGTTCAGCGTGGTCACGCTCGTCATCGCGGTGGTGCTGCTCGCCGGCCAGGAGCGGAGCTGGTCGATCCGGCTGCTGGTGCTCGCGTTGGTGGGTTCGGCCGGGGCGTTCAACCTGCAGGCGCACGCCGCCGCCACGGCCGTCCAGACCGCGATGGGGCTGGCGATCGGCGGCCTGCACCAGGTGCTGCTGCACGGCGTCGCCTCCGCGGCCTACATCCTCGCGCTGCTCGTGTTCCCGCCGGACCGGGAGGCCCGGTTCGAAGGGAGCGCCCGCACGGCCCTCGTCCTGGTCGGCACCGTGACGTCGCTGCTGGTCGGCATCGGCACCGCGCTCCTGCCGCACACCGTGAGCTGCGTGCTGTTCTTCGGGTTCCTCGTGCCACTCGTCGGGCTGGCCGCGCTGCCGCGCCAGGTCCGCGGGGGCCCGACCGCCACCGTCCGCACGCAGGCCCGGTTGCTGTTCAGCGTGCTCGCGGTCTCGTTCGTGGTCGCGGTGGTGCTCGCGCTCATCACGCTCGTGCTGTCGGCCACCGGCTGGACGGGCGTGGTCCTGGTGGACCCCACGGTGCACGCGGGGCAGCCGGACACCGGGGAGCCCACCGCGCTGCTGTTCTGGTTCTCCCGGCTCGTGTGCATCGGGATCGCGGGGGCCGTGTTCGTCGCCACCAGACCTGGTGGGCTCTCGACCGCGGAGCGCCTGTTCAGCAGGGGCCTGGCCGCGGGGCTCACCGCGGCCCTGGTCGGGGGCGGCTACGTCGTGCTGCACCGCACGGCGGAGTACCTGCTCGTCGAATTCGCGCGCGACACCCCGCTCGCCCTCGTCATCGCGACGGTGCCGACGGCGCTGGCCACCCTGCCGGTCTACGTCCGCGCCGAGCGGCTGGCCGACCGGATGCTCTACGGCAGCCGGCCCACCCCGTACAGCGTGCTCGCCGGGGTCACGGCCCTGTCCCGGGGGACGGGAACGGACGCCCCCGACCTCGGGCGGGTGGCCGAGGCGGTCGGGCGCGGGCTCGGCGCGAGCACCTGCCGGCTGACCGTCGCGCGGCCCGGGCTGCGCGACCGCAGCTACACGTGGTCCGAGGCCGCGGAGGGGCCCGAGGCCGACGACCTCGTCGAGGCGGCGATCCGCCACGGCGCCGAGGTGATCGGCACGATCGCCGTCGACCGCGCCGCCGTCTCCGGGTTGCACCGGCAGCGCCAGCACCTGCTGGAGGACATCGCCGACAGCCTCGGCGTCGTGCTGCAGGCCAACCGGTTCGGGATCGAGCTCGAGCGCCACCTGCGGGCCGCGCTGGCGCACGCCAACGAGATCGCCGTGTCGCGCCGGGCGGTGGTGGCCGAGATGGACGCGGAGCGGCGGCGGATCGAGCGGGACCTGCACGACGGCGCCCAGCACCACCTCGTCTCGCTGCGGCTGGCCCTCGGCCTGGTCGAGCACCAGGTGTCGACCGACCAGTTCGACCAGGCGCGGGCCAGGCTGGAGCAGGTGGCCGACCAGATCGACATGGCGGAGTCGATCCTCGCGGAGACGGCCACGGGCGTCTCGTCCCCGTTGCTGGCCGAGGTCGGCCTCGCCGGCGCGCTCACGAAGGACCTGGCGGGCGGACAGCCGCCGGTGCCGGTGGAGGTCGCCGGCATGCACTCCGGCGTGCGGCTCCCGCACGACGTCGAGACGGCGGTCTACTTCTGCTGCCTGGAGGCGGTGAACAACGCGCGCAAGCACGCGCCCGGTGCGCCGATCGTCGTGCGCCTGGGCGCCGGGGACGGCCGGCTGCTGTTCACCGTCCACGACGACGGCCCGGGCTGGGACCCGAAGGAGCAGGCGGGCTCGCCGGGACGGGGGCTGCGCAACGTCGCGGCGCGGATCTTCGTGGTGGGAGGTCACGTCGACGTCCGGTCGGCCCCGGGGGAGGGCACGACGGTGGAGGGGTCGGTCCCCCTGCCGCCCGCCGTCGCGGGGCCGGGAGCCGACAGCACTCCCGCTGAGGCTCCGGAGCCGCCTGCGCCCGGTGCACGGGCCGTGGCGGCCGCCCCCGTCCCGCTGGTCGATCAGGTCCGCGACGCGGTCCGGGATGCGCGGGAGCTCTACCACGGCACGGCGCGCGCCGAGCAGCTGCGCCTGCTCGCGGAGCGGCTCGACGCGCCGCTGCGGATCGCCGTCACCGGAGAGGCGGGGAGATCCGCGTTGGTCCACGCGCTCGACGCGCTCGCTCCCGACGGCGACGGTCGCCCACCCGGCTCCACCGCGGCCACGCTGATCGACCTGCCACCGCCGGTGGCGTCGGACGGTCTGCCGATCCCGCCCGCCGACGCGTTCGTGCTCCTGCTGCACGAGACGCACTGCGAGAGCACCGTCTTCGCCTCCGGCGGCCCGGCCCGGCCCCGCCCGGCCCACGTGATCGGAGCCCTCGTCCGCGAGGAGCCGGTCGACGAGACGGCGCAGGACGCGGCCGCTCGCTGCGTGGCCCGGCCCGAGGTGCGCCGCCTGTGCCACGCCGTCGTGCCCGTGGCGCCTGCGTTCGCGCGCGCCGGCGTCGCGCTGGGGGAGGACGACGACCGGACGCTGCGGGAGTGGGCGCAGCAGGGGTTCGTGCCCGACGCGAGCGAGCAGGAGCTGCTCGAGCGGTTCGGCCCGGCGGTCGTGCGGGCGGCCATCGCGTCGATCCGGTCCGGGGATGCCGGGGATCGGTCCGCGCTCGCCGCCGCGCTCCTGCAGCACAGCGGCGTGCTCCGGCTGCGCGAGCTCGTCGACGCCCGGCTGGCGTGCCGTGCCGACACGCTCAAGGCCCGCTCCGTCTTGCTCGCGCTGGAGACCCTGGTGCGGGCGGACCCGCCGCCCCCCCGGCTGCTCTACCGGCTGGACCGGATCCGGTCGGCCGCGCACGAACTCACCGAGGTCGACCTGGTCGACGCGTTGCGGGCGGGCGAGCTGAATCTCCCGGACAAGCAGCGCCACGAGGCCGAGCAGCTGCTCGGGGCGGGCGGCCCGGAGCCGCAGACGCGCCTCGGCCTGGCCCCGGACGCCGCCGTGCAGGAGGTCGTCCGATCGGCGGAGGAGCAGTTGCGGCTCTGGAAGCGTCGCGCGGCGAACCCGGGCGCGGGCAACGACGCGCGGACCGCGGCCGGAGCGATCGTCCAGACCTGCGAACGGCTGCTCGTGCGGGCAGCCGGCATGCACTAGCCGAGCGGAGGGGCGATGAGCCGCACCAGGGAGTCGACCGGGCTGTGCCGCCTCTATGCCCAGCACGCTCCGGCCGTGGCGCTCGGGTCCGACGATCCCGCTGAGGTCACGGCAGCCCTCGCCGCCGCCGCGCGCGCCCACCGGCGCCTCGCGTCGAGCCGCGAGCCGGGCGAGCCGATCGTCGAGATCCACGGTCCGGCCGCCAACGGCACGGCCTTCGTCGACGTGATCAGCGACGACATGCCCTACCTCGTGCCGTCCGTGCTCGCCGCCGTCGGCCGGGCCGGTCCGCGGGTCCGGCGGGTCATCCACGTGCTGGTGGTGGTGCGCCGCACGCCCGGTGGCGAGCTGGTCGAGGTGCTGCCGACGGCCGCTCCGGAGGACCGGGAACCCGGCACCGTCGTCGAGGCCTGGATGCGGCTCGACCTGGACCCGCTCTCGACCGAGGAGAACGAGGACCTCGGCAGCGAACTGCGCGAGGTGCTCCGCGCCGTCCGGGAGGTCGCGGAGGACCGCGAGCGGATCGCCGCGACGGTGCGGCAGGTGGCTGCCGAGCTGTCCGAGGCACCCGAGCTGTCCGGGCGGCCCGGGTCTCCCGACGACGAGCGAACCGACGTCGCCCGCCTGCTGGAGTGGATGGGCGAGGGCCGCTTCGTGTTCCTCGGGTACCGGCGGCACGAGGTGGACCGGGCAGCCGGTCCGCGCCGGTTCCGCGCCGTGCCCGGATCGGGCCTGGGCGTGCTGCGCCGCGACGACGTGCCCGACGGCGTGCCCCGGGAGCCGGGTGGGGGAGGGGACGGCGGTGCGCAGCCGCCGGTCGTCCTCACCCGGGCCGACGCGCCGAGCAGGGTGCTACGTCCGGTGCACCCCCACCACCTCGGGATCGCCGTCGTCGACGCCGGCGGCGCGATCGTCGGTGAGCACCGGTTCGTCGGTTTGTTCGAGGCCGCCGCGCTGCACGAGAGCGTGCTGGACACGCCGGTACTCGCGCGGCGGGTCCGCGCGGCCGTCCGGCTGGCGGGGGTGCCGCTGGAGTCGTGGTCGGGCCAGCGGATGCTCGACGTGATCTCCCGGCACCCGCGCGACGAGCTGTTCTGGGCCACGGCGCAGGACGTGCACGACACCGCGATCGGCGTGCTCGGCCTCAGCCGGCCGCGGCGGCTGCGCCTGTTCCTGCGCCGGGAGCCCTACGGCCGCTTCTTCTCCTGCCTCGTCTACCTCCCGCACGACCGGTACTCGCCGCACGCGCGGGCCGCGATGCAGAAGGTGCTCCTGCGCGAGCTCGGCGGGTGGCGCATCGACCACACCCCGCTGCCCGGGGAGCCGGGACTGGTGCTGGTCCACTTCACCGTGCAGGTCGACCCGGCCGCACCCGCCCCCGACCCGGACCGGCTGCAGGGCAAGCTCGCGGCGGCGATCCTGACCTGGGACGACTGGGTGCTCGACGCCGCGGGCGCCGACGCCGACGAGATCGCCGACCACCTCGCGGGGGTGCCGCAGGGCTACAAGGACGACGTGGACCCCGTGCAGGCGCTCGCCGACCTGCGCCGGCTCCGCGCGCTGGGTGCCGAGCCGCACCTGGAGCTCTCGACCGACCCCGGCGGCGACGAGCTGCACTTCCGCCTGTTCCTGGCCGGAGCGGGCGTCTCGCTCTCGGCGGTGCTCCCGGCGCTGCAGAGCCTCGGCGTCGAGGTGCTGGACGAGCGGCCCTTCGAGATCATCAGGCCGGACGGGAGCCGGTGCTGGATCTACGACTTCGGGCTCGGGGTCGACGACGTGACCGCGCGGAGCATGGCCGGGCCGCGGCGCCGGGAGACGCAGGACCGGTTCTGCGCCGCCTTCCGCGCGGTGTGGGAAGGCGCGGCCGAGGCCGACCGGTTCAACGCACTGGTCCTGCGGGCCGGGCTCGGCTGGCGCGACGTCGCGGTCCTGCGGGCCTACGCCCGGTACGCGGCCCAGCTGGGTGGCCCGTTCGGGCCCCAGTACGTCGCCGACGTGCTGCTGGCCCACCCCGCCGCGTCCCGCGCACTCGTGGCGTTGTTCCACGCGCGGTTCGACCCGGCCCCGGGGCCGGTAGAGCCGTCGGTGCGTTCGGAGGAGGCGCTCGCCGAGGTGCGCGCCCTGATCGACGAGGTCACGGGCCTGGATGCCGACCGGATCCTGCGCGGGTACCTCGCCCTGATCACCGCGACGGTGCGCACCAACTTCTTCCACGAGCGGCCGTACTTCTCGTTCAAGATCGACTCCACCGCGGTGCCGGACATGCCGGCGCCGCGGCCGCGGTGTGAGATCTTCGTGTACTCGCCGCGGGTGGAGGGGGTCCACCTGCGGTTCGGCCCGGTCGCCCGTGGCGGGCTGCGGTGGTCGGACCGCCCGCAGGACTACCGCACGGAGGTGCTGGGCCTGGTGAAGGCCCAGGCGGTGAAGAACGCGGTGATCGTGCCGGTGGGGGCGAAGGGCGGGTTCGTGGTGACGGCGCCCGCCCCCGCGCCGGACGAGGTCGAGGCCTGCTACCGGACCTTCGTCTCCGGGCTGCTCGACGTGACGGACAACGTGGTGACCGGGGAGGACGGCGCGGCGACGACCGTGCCGCCGCCCGGCGTGCTGCACTACGACGGCGACGACCCGTACCTCGTCGTGGCCGCCGACAAGGGCACCGCCCGGTTCTCCGACGTCGCCAACGGGGTCGCCGCGCAGCACCGGTTCTGGCTGGGCGACGCGTTCGCCTCCGGCGGGTCGGTGGGCTACGACCACAAGGCGATGGGCATCACCGCCCGGGGTGCGTGGGAGAGCGTGCGCCGCCACTTCCGGGAGCTGGGGGTGGACACCCAGGCGCAGGGCTTCACGGTGGTGGGGATCGGCGACATGTCCGGTGACGTGTTCGGCAACGGGATGCTGCTGTCGCCCGCCATCCGGCTGGTGGCGGCGTTCGACCACCGGCACGTGTTCGTCGACCCGGATCCCGACCCCGCGCGCGGATACGCCGAGCGCCGCCGGTTGTCCGACCTGCCGCGCTCGTCGTGGGACGACTACGACCGGGACGCGATCAGCCCCGGTGGCGGGGTGTGGCCGCGGACGGTGAAGTCGGTGCCGGTCGGCTCGGAGATGCGTGCGGCGCTCGGGCTGGCCGACGGGGTCACCGCGATGACCCCGCCCGAGCTGATCCGCGCGATCCTGCTGGCGCCGGTCGACCTGCTGTGGAACGGCGGGATCGGCACGTACGTGAAGGCGGGCACCGAGACCCACGCCGACGTGGGGGACAAGGCCAACGACGCGATCCGGGTCGACGGCGGCCGGTTGCGCGTGCGGGTGGTGGGCGAGGGCGGCAACCTCGGGGCGACCCAGCGCGGGCGGATCGAGTTCGCCCGCGGCGGCGGGAAGATCAACACCGATGCGATCGACAACTCCGCGGGCGTGGACTGCTCCGATCGCGAGGTCAACATCAAGATCGTGCTGGACCGGCTGGTGGCGGCGGGCGAGCTCGACCGCGCCGGTCGCGACGAGCTGCTGGCGGCGATGACCGACGAGGTCGCGGAGCTGGTGCTCGCCGACAACCGCGAACAGAACACGGTGCTCGGCATCGCCCGGATGTGCGCCCCCGAGATGCTCGCGGTGCACGCGCGGATGATCGCCGACCTCGTGCGCCGCCGCGACCTGGACCGCGCGCTCGAGGTGCTGCCCGGACCCGAGGAGATCGCGGAGCTGGAGCGGGCCGGGCCGGGACTCAGCTCGCCCGAGCTGGCCGTCCTGCTCGCGCACACGAAACTCGACCTGAAGTCGTCGATCCTGGGCAGTGACCTGCCCGACCGGCCCGAGTTCGCCGACCGGCTCGCCGAGTACTTCCCCTCCGTGCTGTCCCGCCGGTTCCCCGACGCCGTGGCCGCCCATCCGCTGCGTCGCGAGATCGTCACCACGTTGCTGGTCAACGAGATGGTGGGCGGCGCCGGGATCACCTTCGCCCACCGGCTGGCCGAGGACGTCGCGGCGACGCCTGCCGACGCCGTGCGCGCCTTCCGGGTGACCACCGCGGTCTTCGGGCTGCCCGGCCTGTGGGCCGCGATCGCGGCGCTCCCGGTCACGGTGCCGACGGCGCTCACCGACGAGATGGTGCTCGAGTCGCGTCGCCTGCTCGACGGCGCGGCGCGCTGGTTGCTCACCAACCGCCCGCAGCCGCTGGCGGTGCCCGCCGAGATCGACCGGTTCGGTCCGCCGGTCTCACGGCTGATGCCCCGGCTCCGGTCCCTGCTGCGCGGCCGGGAGGCGGAGGCGGCCGCCCGCCGGGCCGCGGAACTGACCGGACGGGGGGTGCCGGGCGACCTGGCCGCGCGGTCGGCGAGCCTCCGGCACGGCGCAGGCCTGCTCGACGTCGTCGAGGTGGCTGCCCTCGCCGAGGGGAAGCGCGACCGGCTGCCGATCGAGGAGGTCGCGACGCTCTACTACGCGCTCTCCGAGCGGCGCTCGTCGGCGGAGGTGCCCGCGACCTGACGGCCGTCAGCCGGACTCGCGGTCCGGCGACCCGCCCTCGCGCCTCGCGGTCGGTTCGCCGGGCACGGCGAACATGACCCGGCTCCAGCGGAGGCGGCGGCTCCACCAGCGCCGGCGTACCGCGACGTAGCGCGCCGAGCACGTGCACGTGAACTCGTCGCCCAGGGCCACCGGCAGCGGCAGTGCACACGGGTGTCGGTCGATCGCGGTGCCTCCTTGCCCTTCCGCCGCGGTGAGCGGATCGTCTGCGCAGGCAGACCCAGTGTGCCCTGGTGGACCCCCGGTCCACGACGACACGCCCCGTCGGCAGGGGAGGTGCGGTGAGCTACGCCCTCGGTGTGGATCTCGGCTCGTCGTTCGTCGCGGCGGCGACCGCGTTCGGACCCCGGGCGCGCATGGCCTTCCTCGGGGACAACGCGGCCGTCGCACCGTCCGTGGTGTACCAGGGCGCCGACGGCGGCCTCCTGACCGGTGAGGTGGCCGGCCGCAGGGCCGCGGCCGACCCCGGCCGGGCGGCGAGCGGGTTCAAGGACCTGCTGGGCGAGCAGACGTCGGTGACGCTGGCCGGGCAGCCCCGCTCGGTGGTCGACCTGCTGGCCGCGCAGCTGCGCGACGTGCTGCGACGGGTCGCCGAGGCCGAGGGCGCTCCGCCCGAGCGGCTGGTGCTGACCCGGCCCGCGAGCTGGGGGGCCTACCGGCAGCGCCTGTTCGCCGAGGCGCCCCGGCTGGTGGGGCGGGCCGACACGGTCATGATCAGCGACGCGGAGGCCGTCGCCGCGTACTTCGCGGAGGCGCACGGCCTGCCATCGGGGTCGCTGCTGGCGGTCTACGACCTCGGTGGCGGCTCGTTCGACGCGGCCGTGCTGGGTGTGCGGCCGGGCGGGGTGGAGATCCTGGGCCGCCCGGAGGGGTTCGAGCGCCTGGGCGGCACCACGTTCGACGAGGCGGTCCTCGACCTCGTCATCAGCTCCTCCGCCGGGGCGCTGGACGAGCTCGACATGGGGGACCCCGCCACGGTGGCCGCCCTGGCCCGGCTGCGCCACGACTGCGTGGTCGCCAAGGAGTCGCTCTCGTCGGACACCGAGGCGACGGTGCCGGTGCTCGTGCCGGGCCGGCACCTGGAGGTGCGGGTCACGCGCGCCGCCTTCGAGGAGCGGGTGCACGCCCGGATCGACGCCACCGTGGCCTCGCTGTGGCGGGTGCTGCGGTCGGCGCAGGTCACCCCCGCGCAGCTGAGCGCGCTGCTGCTGGTGGGGGGCTCCTCACGGATCCCGCTCGTGGCGCAGCTGGTGTCGCAGATGGTGGGGCGTCCGGTCACGCCGTACCCGCATGGCAAGCACGCAGTGGTGCTCGGTGCCGCCCGGCTGGGAGTGCTCGCGGCGGCCGGAGGTCCGGTGCCGCCGCCCCCGCCGCCCCAGCAGTCGCCGCCCCGACAGCCGCCACCCCCAAAGCCGCCACCGGACCCGCCGCCGCAGCATCCGCCTCCGCCCCAGACGAATCCGGCCCCGCCGGCGCCGCACCCGCCGACCCGGCACGGGCACGCCGACGGGGACTGGGAACCGACCGCCACCTCGCGGATGTTGGTCATCGGAGTGGCCGTGCTGGCGCTGATCGTCGTGGCGCTGGTGGTCGTTTTCGCACTTCTCATCCGGATCTAGTTCTCCAGCCCGGCAGTATCGGGCAGTAGGGCCTGCCCTACCCGCAGGTCGGAGAAATCCGCTGCCGTCCGGGGGCCTGCACGGCAGATTCCGACGCGCATCGGTGTCAAGGTCTCATCCACCCCGGCACCAGCCGGCGGATCGCAGCGCGATGATCGAGGTGGAAGATGATGCCTCCACGGCAGGCGGTTTCGGGCACCGGAATTCCCCGGAGTCTTCGCGCGCGTGCCCCCTTGCGCATCTCCTTCGCGGGCGGGGGTACCGACGTACCTCCCTTTCCGGAGTCCGAGGGCGGATGCGTGCTGTCGGCCACCATCAACCGCTATGCGTACGGCTCGCTGCGCCCGAGGGAGGACCGCCGCGTCACCGTCGAATCGGTCGACTTCGGTAGCACGATCGAGGTCGGGCTCGACGAGGACACCGCTTTCGACGGCGAGCTCGACCTCGTGAAGGCCGCGGTCTACCGCTTCGGGGCTCCTGATGTCGGTGGCTACGACCTGGTGCTGCGGTCCAACGCGCCGCCGGGCTCGGGACTCGGCTCCTCCTCCACGGTGATGGTGGCGTTGACCGGCCTGCTCGCCGAGCACCACGGCAGGACGCTCGACGAGTACGAGATCGCCCAGCTCGCCCACGCGATCGAGCGGGTCGACCTCGGCATCTCCGGGGGGATGCAGGACCAGTACGCGGCGACGTTCGGTGGGTTCAACTTCATCGAGTTCGGCGACCGGGTCGTCGTCAACCCGCTGCGGGTGCGGGACGAGGTCGTCCACGAACTCGAGCTCAGCCTCATGCTGTGCTTCACCGGGACGACCCGCGCGTCGAGCAAGGTCATCGACGACCAGACGCGCCGGGTGAGCGAGGGATCCTTCGATGCTCTCGCCGGGCTGCGTGCGCAGAAGGAACTCGCGGTGGCGATGAAGTCGGCGCTGCTGCGTGGTGCCCTGCGGGAGTTCGGTGAACTGCTCGGCGAGGCGTGGAAGCAGAAGAAGCGGATGTCCCCGCTGATCTCCAACCCGCGCATCGACGAGATCTACGAGATCGCGACCAGGAACGGTGCTCTCGGCGGGAAGGTGACCGGGGCAGGCGGTGGCGGATTCATCCTCTTCTACTGCGACTTCACGCGCAAACACCGCGTGATCGAGGCATTGGAGAAGGCCGGTGCGAGCACCATGGAATTCTCCTTCGAGGGTAAAGGTCTGAGGACATGGCGAGCATGACCGTCGAGAACGTCACGGCGCACGGCCTGGTGACGGCCAGAGCAAGGCTGAGCGACGCCATCGCGGTGAAGCAGGCGATGCTGGACGACGGGGTGCTCGAGCAGGCCGTCGCCATCGCGCACGTGGTGGTGGCGGCGCTGCGCGCCGGCAACAAGATCATGTTCTTCGGCAACGGTGGATCGTCTATGGATGCGGGCCACCTCGCGGCCGAGCTCACCGGCCGGTTCGCCTACGACCGCCCGGGGCTCGCGGCGTTCAGCCTGTCCGACTCGACCGCCGCCGTCACGGCAATCGGGAACGACTACTCCTACGCGGAGGTGTTCGCCCGGCAGGTGCTCGGCCTCGGCAGGCCGGGAGACGTGGCGTTCGGCCTCAGCACCTCCGGGAGCTCGGCGAACGTCGTGCGGGGCCTCCAGGCCGCCCGCCGGGCGGGCATGGTGACGGTCGCCCTCACCGGGGCGGACGGTCGCCAGTGCCTCGCCGTGGCCGACCACTGCATCCGCGTGCCGAGCTCGAACACCGCGCGGGTGCAGGAAGCGTGCCTCCACGTCGGCCACACGATCTGCGAACTCGTGGAGGCCGGCATGTTCCCGAGATCGCCGTGATCGCCGCGCATGCCGTCGGGCGGCCTCTGGAGGCCGTGTTCCTGGATCGTGACGGCACCATCAACGTCCCGGCCGCCGCCGGTGACTACGTCCGCAGCCCGGATGAGCTCGTGCTCCTGCCGGGCGCGGCTGCCGCGATCCGGCGGCTCAACCGAGCGGGACTGCGCACGGTCCTCGTCACCAACCAGCGGTGGCTGTCGATGCCCGGCGCGGACCGCGCCGCCTTCGTCGCGACGCAGGACCGGCTGGTGGAGCTGCTCGCCGCCGAGGGGGCCCGGCTCGACGCCGCGTACCACTGCCCGCACGCACATCGGTCCTGCCTGTGCCGGAAGCCGGCCCCGGGCATGTTGTGGCGCGCCGCGGACGAGCTGGCCATCGACCTCACGAGGTCCGTGATCGTCGGCGATGCCGTGTCGGACGTGCAGGCCGGGAGAGCGGCAGGCACGGGCACGATCCTCCTGGGCGCAGGGGCCCGGAGCCCTCTCGCCGACGCGGTCCGTCCCGACCTCCCGAGCGCGGTGGACGCGCTGATCCCTCATCGAGCCGCACAGCGGCGGCAACACCTGGAGGAGCCACATGCGTGTGGCCGGCAAGAACGCTTCTGACCTTCTCCGCCCGCTCGACCCGGACCTCGAACGGCAGTGGGACCAGCTCGCCGTCGCGACGGGGAGCTCGCCGTTCGTGCGGCCCGGCTGGCTGAAGGCCTGGGCCGGCGCGTTCCGGCAGACCGAGGCGCTGCGGCTGCTCACCGTCGAACGGGGCGGCGAGCTCACCGGCGTGCTGCCCCTGCTGGCCGCCCGGGGGGTGCTCCGGTCGCCGACCAACTTCGAGAGCCCGCTCTTCGCCCCGATCGCGGCCGACCACGAGGCCGCTGCCGAGCTCGCCGAGCGGCTCCTCGCTGTCGATTCCGGGGCCGTTCACCTGTCTGCGCTGCGGCCCGACGATGCACCGACCGAGGTGCTGCTCGACGCCGCCGGACGCTCCGGTGCGCCGGTGCTGCGCAGGACGTTGCGCGCGTCGCCCTACGTCGACGTCACCGGCGACCCGGCCGGCTTCTGGCGGGGGTTGTCCAAGAACCGGCGGCACGGCCTGCGGCGGCTCCGGAACCGGATGGGGGACGCCGGCGAGGTCAGCTTCGAGGTGCACGACGGACGCGAGAACCTCGACGCGCTCCTGGACGAGGGGTTCCGGCTGGAGGCCCGCGAGTGGAAGCGAGCGGCCGGGTCGGCCATCCTCTCCCGGCCCGGCTCCACCGAGCTCTTCACCGAGGCCGCCCGCTGGGCGGCCGAGGCGGGCATCCTGCGCCTGGCGTTCCTGCGGCTCGCCGGGCGACCGATCGCGTTCGGCTACAACGTGCAGCAGGGATCGGTCCTGTACTTCATCAAGGTCGGCATGAGCGACGAGCACCTCAAGCTCGGCCCCGGCGTGGTCTTCACCTCCCACCTCGTCGAGCACGCGTTCGCCCAGCCCGACGTCTCCTGCGTGGACATGCTGGGGGAGGACGAGCCGTACAAGGTCGACTTCGCGAGCGGTACGCGCGAGCTGATCCGGTTGCACACCTTCCCGCGTTCCTGGTGGGGCGGCGTTCAACGCGCCGCGATCGTCACGACGGCCAGGGCCCGTGCCTTCGTCGTCAGCAGGTTGTCCGACGCGAGTCGCACCCGGCTCTCCGCGGTGCGCAACCGGCTCGTGGGGTGACCTGAGCCGGCGGGGACCGGGGGTTGTCCCCCGCGGAGTTGGGGGGCCGACCTCGCTCGTCCGGGGGCGCGCTCCATCGAGTCCGGCGGTCCGCGCTGCGACGCTTGCCCATCACGGAACCGGAAGGGCGAACCGCGATGTGGTCGAACGCGACGTGGTCGAACGCGATGTCGTCGAACGCGATGTCGTCGAACACCGACACGGTCCAGCAGCCCGGCAACGCCGCCCTGGGCCTGCTGCCGCGGGGTGAGGAGCATCCACCCCACGCCGGGGCGGAGCATGCGGCACCGCCGCCGATCCGCCCCCGGAAGGCCCGGCGGCAACTTCCCACCGAGGTGCTGGTCGTGTTCGGATCCGCGCTGATCGCGGGCATCACGATGTTGTGGAACATCGCGTCCAGCCCGGACACCATGTACGACGAGGTCTCGTACGTCACGGCGGCGCGCAACGTGGCGCAGGACTGGCAGCTGACCTGGAGCAACTCGCCGGTGTTCGTGCACCCGCCGATGTCGTTCCTCGCGCAGGCCGCCTGGCTGCGCCTCCTCGGCCTCGAACGCGCGCCGTTGCAGGAATCGCTCGTCGCGGGACGGGTGCTCGCCGCGGGCGTCCTGGTCTTCACGATCCTGCTGATCAGCCTCGTCGCCGCGTACCTGACCCACCGGGCCGGCCGGCGACGGGCGCTGCTCCTCGTCGGGGTGGTCGTCGTGCTCCTGGCGACCGATCCCATCCTGCTGCGCTACGGCCGGATGGGGCTCATCGAGTCCTTCGCGCTGTTCTCCTCGATGCTGACGCTGTGCGCGGCCATCTGGCTGCGCAACCGGCCGCCCTCGGTGTACGTGCCGATCGTGGGGCTGGCCACCGGGTTGGCCCTGCTCACCAAGGAGATGGCGATCTTCATGGTCGCCACCCCACTGGTGTACGCGCTGCTGGAGCGCAACCGCCGGCACGCGCTGAAGGCCCTCGGCGCCGTGAGCGCAGGCAGCGCGCTGTGGGCGTTCGCCTTCACGGCGTGGCCGCTCCAGCTGGGGCTGTGGTCGGAGTTCGCGGACGTCAAGCTGTTGCTGTTCAAGCGCCTGCTGGGGCTCGTCAAGACGACGGGGTGGAACCGGCCCGGCTTCGGGTTCGGGACGTTCCTGTCGGAGGTGCTGGCGAAAGCCACCGACTACGGCACCACCTACCTGCTGCTCGCGACCGGCGGCCTCGCGCTGCTGTGGCTGTTCTTCCACCGGGGCGAGAGCCCGTACCGGTGGCTCTTCGCCTGGCTGCTGACGAGCTACGCGTTCGGCTCCTACATGGTCGCCTTCGGCACCCTGAACGAGCACCTCTTCGTCTACCTGCTGCCCGCAGCGGTCACGGGCACCGTGCTCGTCGGGGACGCGATCATCGCCCGTCGCGTGGCGTCCCTGCGTGCCCGTGGTGTCACCGTGGGCCGGGCTCGGCCGGTCGTGCTGCTGCCCGTGCTCGCGCTGGTCGCGCTGGTCGGGTTCTCCGCCGACAGCTGGGCCCGCTCCTACCTCCCGGCCGGCGACGGGATCGTCCGCGCGGCCGCCTACGTGCAGAACAACGAGGAGCCCTGTTCGGTCGTGAACGCCATGACCTCGGCCGGCGCCTGGGCACCGCTGATGCCGGGCCGGGTCGTGACGGACTTCGGCTCCGCCGAAGCCGCGCTGAGCCACGGGATCCACCTGTTCTACCTGAACGAGAAGGACGCCAAGCTGGGCTACGCGCACCCCGAGCTGCCGGCCTACGTCAAGGCCAACGGGTTCAGGGTCGAGTCGTTCGCGAGCAAGACCTACCAGGGGATCGAACTGTGGAGTGTCGCGAGCGACCCGTACGACCCGCTCGCGGACACCGACCTGATCAAGGACGGGAAGTTCGTGACCACGGTCGGGTCGCGCTGCGGTGGGTTCGCAGTGCTGGACGGCCCGGCGGGTGGGTTCGCGGGCGGCTGGGACGAGCTGGGCGGCAAGGCGGTGGCGGGTCCGCCCCTGACCAGGAGCTGGAGCCAGAACGGCGGCTCGATCCAGGTCTTCACGGGCGCCGCGCTCTCCGCGAGCGGGCAGATCGCCACCGCCATGCCGATCGTGGCCACCCTCGCGTCCGCTCACGCCGACGTGTACAACCGCGCCGACCTCCCACCGGTCACGCAGCCGACCGGGTCCCGGAATCCGGCCGACACCCTCGCCCTGGTGGTCGATCCGGCGATCAGGACCGCGTACTTCGGCACGGCTGACAACCCGCCGGCGGCGGCGGTCGAGCGGGCCCGTGCGCGGTTCGGTGACCCCATCGGCCCCGCCACCCAGATGGGAGACGGCGTGCTGCGGCAGGCCTTCGCGAACGGGGTGTTCGAGCGCCCGGACCCGGCCGGGCCGGCGCGGCTGGCGGCCATCGGCCGGCTGGCGATCGACACCGGAGTGCTGGCGCCGCCCCAGGACGCGACCACGCCCGACCCGGCTCCGCCGCTGGTCGACGAGCAGGGCCCGGCCAAGCCGACGACGGTCCGGCCGTTCGTGTCGGCCCTGTGTGCCGCGCTCGCGCTCTGGACGGTCGTCGCGGCGCTGCTCCTCGGATTCCGCCTGCTCCGCACCCGGCGCGCCGCCGGCCCGCACCCCTGGAGTGCGCGATGAACGGACATCTCGGACATGGTCTCCGCCCCGCGGACCCCCCTCCACTCGGAACGGTCGCGCCGCTCGGCCGGCGGGCCGTGTGGGTACGGGCGGCGCTGCTCATCGGGCTGCTCGTCGTCGGCTTGGTCGTGCGCACCAGTGGAATCCTGGCGCCGACCCCCGCGGACCCGGCCCTGCCGCCGATGCCGGGCGCGGCGAAGGTGGTGCCCGGGCTGGTCCGGGCGGGCCTGCCGAACGAGGACGAGATGGTGCTGCTGCGCGACACCCTCGGCGTCCGGGTGATCGCCGTGACGGGGGAGGCGTCGGTGGAGGAGCGGGCGGGCGTCAAGGCGTTCGGGCTGCGGATGGAGGAGTTCCCCCTCGCGGGTGACGCGGCTCCATCGGCCGAACAGGTGGCCGCGCTGATCGCACTCGTGAAGGCGAACACCGCCGCGGGTGCGGTGGTGTACTTGCACGGGACCTCCGACGCGGGGGCCGCGGTCACCATGGCGGCGATGGTGCAGCTCGCCACCGGGACGTCGTTGCCGGACGCCCTGGCCGGGCTCAGCGACACCGCGCGCGTCTCGCTGACTCCCGCGCAGACCCGAGCGCTCCAGGAGGTGTGGGACGTCATGCGCGGTACCGGTCCTGCCAACAGCCCGTACGCGTCGCTGCGAACGGTGCCCTGATGACGAGCCGGCAGGCGCCGGCGATCCTCTCGCTCGCCCTCGCCGTCCTGCTCGCCGGCTGCGGCGCCCGGGTCTCGGGGGAGGCCACCGTCTCCACCCAGGCGGCCCGTCCACCCGGACCCGCGTTCGGTACCCTGCTCCCGGTGCTCGAGGCCGCCGAGGACGAGGCCAGGGCCGGTGTCACGGCGGCGGTGGTGGAGCTCGGGTGGGGCCGGTTCGAACCCGCCGACGGGGAGTTCGACGAGGACTTCATCAGGTCGGTGCGCTCGGAGATCGCCGAACTCCGCGCGGCCGGCCGGACGATCACGCTGGACCTGGCGATCCACTACGCGCCGGACTGGCTCCTGGAGGACCCGGACAGCCGGCTCGTCGACGACCGGGACAACACCGAGGACGGACCGAACCTGATCTTCAACCAGCGGGTCCGGGGTGCTGCGCTGGACTACTTCCGGCACGTCGCGGAAGGCATCGACCTGGACGACGTCCAGGCGATCCGGCTGGGGGCGGGCTGGTACGCCGAGGTCTTCTACCCGGACAGTGGCCACTACTGGGCCTTCGACGACAACGCGCAGAACGGGCCCGACCTGCCGCGGTCGCTGCGGCCGAACCCGGCTCCGGGATGGCATCCGGGCACCGATGATCTCAGCCCGGACCGGGTGCGCGAGTGGGCCGACTGGTACGTGGGAGCGCTCGCCGACGTCGTCGCCTGGCAGATGGACGCCTGGACGCGGTTGGGCTACCGGAACGCGTTCGAGGTGATGACGCCGGGCTCGGGCGTCCGGCCCCGGCAGTACGAGGAAGCGATCCGCGAGGGGCTTCCCCCCGGTCTGCTCGGCGCCGGCGGGGCGTGGCACGTCTTCTACAGCAAGCTGCCGCGCGACCCGAGGATCATCGCTTACGTGAGCTCGGTGGCCGACCGTTCCGGCGGCAACGACACCTGCACGCCGGAGGACCGCGCGGTGCCTCTCGACTCGCCTGCGGCGGAGAGCTGGTCGGCCACGCGGTGGATCTCGCGCGTGGCACGGGAGTACGGCTACCCGGTCAGCGGGGAGAACCCGGGCTGGGGCCAACCCGGCTCCTTCGGCGACTACTACACGGACCTGTCACCACGGGGGATGATGGCGAGCGCGGTGCGCCAGGCGGTGGACTGCGAGTTCGTCACCTTCTACTGGGCGCACGACCGGCAGCTGTGGGACGACACCGTGCCGTTCGAGGCCTTCGCCCAGCTGGTGGCCGCATCGCGCTAGCCGGTCGCCGCGGTGGCCCGGTCACAGGGTGATCCGGTTGCGCACCGCCACGAGGCGTTTCCTCGTCGAGGCGGGCAGCCGGTTCACCAGCGACGCCCGGAGCTCGCCCGTCTTCACCACGGCCGCCCGGCGCAGCTTGCCCGTGGGCCCGGGGAAGACCTGCAGGCGCACCTGCTCCCGCGTCCCGCTGGCGTACTCGGTCTTGTAGGACTCGTTCTGGCCGAGGTAGTCGAACAGCCGGACATCGGGATCGGCGAATGCGTGGTCGATCAGGTGCTGCGTGAGCAGCACCCCGGGGCTGAACTTCATGAACTCGTCGTCCATGCCGAGCTTGAGCCCGTACAGGACGCCACCCTGCTGGAGGTTGTAGCTGAACGCGATGGGCCGGCCGTCGAGGCGCAGGAACACCAGCCGGAGGATGCGGTTCTCCGCGGCCCAGCGCGCGACGGCGGTGTAGAACTTCGCGGCCGCCGGGCGCGAGATGATGGCCGAGCCGGCGGCGCGTTTCCACTCCCGTGCCTCGAGCCGGTACCCCTCGCGGAGCAGCGCGTCGAGGTGCTCCCGCCCGTCGTGGACGGTCACCGTGACCTCGCCGGCGGCCCCCAGCCGGTTGTGCAGCCGGCGCAGGCTCTGCCGGCGCTTCGCGGACAGACCCTGCACGAACGCATCGCGATCGCCGCTGACGTCCAGGAAGGGGCACACGTTCGTGGTGCGGTGCAGCACGGCGTTCCCGTTCCGCGCCGCGGCGGCCACCAGTGCCTCGGCCGGCGCGCCGCCGCCCACGGGGAGGGAGGTCAGGTCGATCGTGCGGCGTGGGCCGTCGAACAGCCGGTCGGCGAGTTCTGCGGCGGCCGCGGCGTCGGCGACCACGGGGGAGAAGATCATCGACTCGCCGTTGGTCGGCGAGCGCAACGTGCCACGCTGCTGCCGCAGCGGCAGCACGGCGGTCGGCTCACCGCCGGACTCGACGGTCAGGGCGTGGAGCGGCTCCCCGGGCGCGAACGCGTCCATCCAGGCTCGCAGCCACCCGGGACGCATGAACGGCGGGGCGCCCGAACGAACCACGAGTTCGTCCCACTGGCGCTCGAGCATCACGTCCACCGGGCGCAGCCGGGACGCAGCCGTGTGCACTGGCATCTCAGGCTCCCTCGAAGCAGGTCTCGAAGTAGGTCTCGGGTTTCCTGGTGATCCGGCCGCCCGGGAAGAGGGCGTCGACCTGGGTGCGGTAGGCGCGGATGAGCTGGTGCTTCTCCGCGATCCGCCGACCCCAGGTCCACGGCAGGAGCCGGTGCTGCCCGAGGAAGCCCGGATCCGGTTGTGCCTGCTCGTCGTACGGGAAGTCCGAGTAGTAGACGACGCCGGTCTGCAGGCGTTCGGCGGTCGTCCGCGTCACCAGGTGGTCGACGTGCCTCCCCACGCCGACCGGGGAAAACACCAGCGCGGGGCCGATCGTCACCACGAGGTCCGCCACCCGGGTGCACAGGTCGGCGATCAGGTTCCGGTCGCCACGGGACACCCGCCCCTTGGCGATGTCGAAGCGGTACGTCGGGTACCGGTGGACCACCTCCGGGAGGTGCCGGCCGAGCCCGGTGACGAGCCCGTTGCCGATCTCGCGGGGGCGGTACAGCGCGTCGGTGGCACCGAGGTGGACGCAGTCGATGCCGAGCTGTGCGAGAACATCCTGGTCCTCGGCTCGTCTCGCCTCGTACAGGGACGCGGCGTCGGTCGCGCGGCACTGCCGCAGGGAGGAGCGCGCCGCGTAGGTGTGCGGCGGGGCGGACGCCTCGGTGAAGAGCGTCGCCACGGTCATCGGGCATCTCCTGCTGAGCTCGGAGATGAGCCCGCCGCAGGAGAGGATCGCGTCGTCGAGGTGGGCGGAGAGGAACAGCACCGGCTCGCCGGCGGCGACGTGCTCCTCCAGCCGAGGTGGCAACCCGTTCACGTCGCACCGACCTCCCTGCGCCGGATGTTGAGGCGCGACAGCGTGCCGAACAGCGCTCGCAGCCGCTGCTCGCCCCTGGTGAGGGGGAGTCGTTCGAACCGCAGTGCCTGGTACTCGACGGGCACCGCGCCGAAGACGCGCTTGGCGTGCTCGACGCCGGAGCCGGGGTCGGACTCTCCCATGTTGTAGTGGCGCACCCCCGCGGCGCAGGCGTCCTCGATCGCCAGCGACTGCAACAGGTAGTTCGCCAGGGTCTCCCGGGAGAGCGCGGCGTTGCGTGCACCCATCCAGGCGAGGCTGTGCCGCCCGAACCGCAGTACCACCTTGACGGCGACCGGTTCCCCGCGCCAGGTGGCCGACCAGATCGCACAGTGCTCACCCAGCCCCGCGGCGACGGCGGCGACCTGGCCCGGACGGTCCCGGTGGGCGGCGAGCCGGCGTGCCACCGCCAGGGGCTGGCCGCGCTGCACGGCCCACCGGTCGACCGCCTCGCGGTACAGCAGGGCGAACATGCCGAGGCCCCGCCCGGCCACCGCCTCCGGGCCGCGCTCGCAGCGGACGTCCAGCTCGAACCGCTCGGCCTTGCGCACGAGCTTGCGCGTCTTGCTGCGGAACCGGGTCGACCAGACGGTCTCGAAACCGCCCTCCAGATCGAGGACCTGGGTCAGGTAGGGCATCCGGACGGCGTTCGGCGGCGCCGCGGCCTGCCACACGCCGCCCAGCGCGGGTGCCGGCACGACGGCGCGCCGCAGCGCCGGCCGCCGGGCCAGGTCGGCCAGGACGACGCGGCAGTCGTCCGGGGTGAGCCCGCCGTGGCCGCCCTCCACGAGCACCCCGCCGTAGCCCCAGCCGTAGGGCCAGGACTCCTCGGAGATCGGGATGCCCGCCGGCGCCCGGGCGGCCATCGGCAGCACCAGCCTGCGCCCGTCGGGCAGCTCGTAGAGCCTGCTGGCGTCGGCGAATCCTCGCGCGTCGCGCAGGCAGTCCAGCCATTCCGGGAGCTGGGTCGGCGTGGCGTCGGGATCGGCGGCCAGCACGGCCCGCCAGTCGTCCCGCGGTGCCGGGCTGACGATCCGGACCCCGTTCAGGGCGGATGCCGGAGCGGTCATGGCGCCACCTCGCTGAGCGTCGTCCGGGTGTCGGGCAGTGCAGGGGCATCGGAGCGGGCCGTGGAGCGCGTCAGCCGCTTGCGGATGCGCTCGACCTCGGCCTCGGACACCAGCCGCAGGCGAACGGCGATCGCGGCGTAGCAGGCGAGGCCGAGGACCATCACGAGGAGATCGAGGGGCCGCGGCACCAGCGGCGCGGCCAGCAGGATCGTCACGAGTGCGCCGACCGCGACGAACCAGTGCACGGCGGTGCGCAGCGGCAGCCGCCCGTACCCGAGAGGACGCAGGTACGCCACGGCGAGCAGGCCGGCGCCGATCCAGTTCGCGGCCGCGTAGGAGACCGCGGCCCCGATCGCGCCGAACTCGGGGACCAGGACGAGCATGCTGATCAGCTGGATGACGACGACGCCGGGCATGCGCACGGCGACGGACACGGCGCGGCCACGCCCGTAGAGGGCCTTGGTCAGCAGGTCGATCGCGATGGCGCCGGTGGCACCGACGGTGATGATCCGCACGAGGCCCGCCCCGTCGGCGTAGGCCGCCGGGAACAGCAGGCCGATCAGGGCCCCCGGGCAGACGAGCAGCGTCATCTGGGCCGGAATGATGGCCAGCGGCAACCACTTGAAGCCGGTGAGGAACCAGCGGTGCGCGTCGGCCGCGGTACGCGCCTTCGCGATGAACGGGAACACCGCGTCCGAGATGCCCTTGCCCAGCAGGTACGGCGCCCGCGCCAGCACGGCGGCGGCCTGGTAGACGGCCACCACCGCGAGGGTGACGCCGTGGGCGCCGCCGATCGCCGGGAGCAGCAGCAGGTCCAGGGTCGCGAGCATCCCGAACGTCGCCGTGCCGACCGCCATGGGCGCGGCGGAGGTGAACGTGCGGACGCCGGCGAGCGAACCGGGGCCGGGCAGCCGGTCGCGCAGCGCCCAGCCGGCGATCCCCACCACGGCCGCGGCGCTGACGAAGAGGGCCCAGACCACGCCCAGGAAACCGAGCCCGACGAACGCGACCAGGGCGATGCCCACCGCGACCTTCATGACGATCTCGGCGATGCGGCTCAGCCCGAGCGCGCTGAAGCGGCGCGCGCCCTGAAGACCTCCGGACAGCACCTGGCCGAGCGCCAGCAGCACGATCGTGGCCGCCAGCATCAGGGTCACGCCGGGGCCGACGCCCGGCAGGATGGCGCCGGTGCTCAGCTGGACGGCGGCGAACGCGCCGGCGAGCGTGGCGCCGAGTGCGACGTTGCCGACCAGCGCGGCGCGGACAGCGGAGTCGGAATCGGCCTTGTTGTGGCCGTCGGTGCCGTCGGCGCGGGCCATGTCGCGGGTCAGGGTCCAGGGGAAGCCTGCGGCGAGCGCCGAGGTGGCCAGCAACAGGACCGTCAGCAGCACGCCGACCAGCCCGAACTCGGCCGTGGGGAGCAGCCAGGTGAGGGCCACGCCGAACCCGTGGTTGAGCGCCGCGGTGACACCGATCCCGGTGATCAGGATGGCGGTGCCGGTCGCGGCGGTCTGCTCGACCCGTAGCGCGCGCATCATCGCGTTCGTCCTTCCGCTCTGCTCCGGGACAGCGTCGCCCTCCTGGCCCTCCGACTCGATGGGGTGCGCCCCCGACCTGCGCGGCGTTCCCCCGTGCCGGGAGGGTGCTGTCCCCACCCCGGGCTCGCGAGCAGTTCCGCCACCAGAGTCCGGTAGCGGTCGCCGGTGAGCGCGGCGTCGTAGGCGGCACTGCGGTCCCGGGCACCGCGGCCGAGGCGGGCCCGCAGCGACCCGTCGTGCACGAGCCGGGCGACGGCTGCGGCGAGTTCGTCGCCGTCGAACGCGCGGACGGCGATGCCGGAGCCGGCGCCGATCCAGGCCAGCTGCGGCAGCTCGAAGTGCACCACCGGCTTGCCGTGGGCCATGGCCTCCAGCGCACTGAGGCAGAACGTCTCGTACCGCGACGGCACCACCATGAACGCGCAGCGCCGCAGCAGGTCCTCCTTGCGCTCGCCGTCGACCCGGCCGACGAACCGGACCCGGTCGTCGCCTTCCGGCAGCAGCGCCTTCAGCCTGGCCTCCTCCTGCTGGGTTCCACCGCCGGCGATCACCACCGGCAGCGGGCAGTCCGCGGGGACGGCCCCGAGCAGCAGGTCGAGGCCCTTCTGCCGGACGTCGACGCGGCCGAGGAACAGGATGTGCTCGCCCGCGCCGTACGCGAGGTCGGCGTCCGGCGGCCGCGCGATGCCGTTGGGGATGACGGTGACGCTCGCGCGGCGGTTGGCCGCCTGCACCGTCTCCCGGTCGGTCTCGTTCAGCACCACGAAGTGCCCGTAGAGCCGCAGCGTGCGGCGCTCGATCGCGGCGAACGGGAGCTTGTAGCGGCGGCCCATGTCGGCGCCGCAGAGCATCTGCACGAGCGCGACCACCGGGCACCGCGCGAACAGCGGCAACGGGCTCGCGGACACCGGCGGGGTGACGCTCTCGATCCACAGGTCCGGGCGCCGCAGCAGCGCGACCAGCGGGAGCAACGCCATGAACACGAGCTGGCCGCCCCTCGGCCCGGCCCACCCGACGGGGAGGAAGACGTAGCGGACGCCGTCCCGCACCTGCGAGCGGCCGCTGCCCCGGTAGGAGCCGGTGTAGACGGTCACCCGGAAGTCACGGGCGAGCCGGCGCGCGATCTGCCCGACGACGACCGCGCCACCGCCGCCGTAGTGCGGGTTGCCGATGTCGTCGTAGTTCGAGACCACGACGTGCGGGCGGTTCACCGGGCGCCGCCGGCCCGCACGGCGCGCGGGAGCATCGACAGCATGGCGGCGGCCGCGGCGACGTACCGGACGGGCCGCAGGGACCGGACGGGGCGTGCGGCACGGCTCGTGGCCGCGTCCAGCAGGGCCCGCTCGTACTGGCCCACGCAGTTGTCCCAGCTCAGGCCCTCCGCCTTGCGGCGGGCCAGCCCGGAGAGCTCCTTGCGCCGGGCGTGGTCGGTAGCCAGCCCCAGCAGCGCCTCCCGCAGCGCGGCCTCGTCACCGGGCGGTACGACCAGCCCGACGTCCTGGGCCAGGTCCCGCACGCCGGGCAGGTCGGACACCACGGGCACGCACGCCGCGGCCATGCCCTCCAGAGTGACCAGCCCGTACGCCTCGGCCTTGGTGACCGAGGGCAGCACGACGACGTCGTTGCGGTCGTACTCGGCGTGCAGCACCTCGTCGGGCACCCGGCCCAGGAAGCGCACGTTGCCCCCACCCAGGTCGGCGGCCAGCTGCTCGTACTCGGCGCGCTCCGGGCCGTCCCCGATGAGGGTGAGCTCGATCTCGGACCGGCCGGCCACCGCCCCGATCAGCCGATCGACGCCCTTGTAGCCGCGCATCTGGCCGACGAACAGCACCCGCAGCGGCCCCTCGCCCGCGCGCGCCTTCAGCGGGCGGGGCCGCACGTCGACGCCGTGGGCCACCACCCGCACCTCCGGCCCGCCCGGCCTGCGCTCCTGCTCGGCGTAGTACTCGGAGGTGGCCAGGGTCAGGTCGGCGCGCCCGGAGAGCACCCGGTGGATCCGGTTGTAGACCGCGCACAGCCTCTCGACGCCGCGGATCGCCAGGGGGCAGTGGTGCATGTAGACGATCGGCGCGCGCCGGCGTGCACCGAGGGCGAGGAACACGTCGCTCATGGTCGGAACGGGTCCGTGCAGGTTGACCACGTCGTAGCCGGCCAGGCGGCGGGAGATGGCGGGCCAGTAGGCGGCCAGCGCGCTGAACCGGTACTCGCCCAGCACCAGCCGGGGGATCTGCACCGAGGACAGGACGTCGACCGTGTGGCCGCGCTCGCGCAGGCCGGTGGCGATCCGGTCCACGGTGCGGGAGATCCCGGAGACGATCGGCGGGGCCTCGCTGGTGACCAGCAGGATCTTCAGCTGCGGGTGCGCCGCGTCCTCGGTCCGGCTGCCGACGAGCTCCAGGTGGGCGCGGCGCGTGGCCGGTGCCTGCCGCCCCTCGCGGAGCTGCGCGGCACGCAGGACGAGCAGGTGCTGCAGGTAGCGCATGCCTTCCCGCAGGGTCGACTTCGACGTGCCCGCGTGCCGGGCGCCGAAGCGGTAGGGCACCTCGTCGATCCGGGTCAGCCCCGAACGCATGATCAGCTCGAGTAGCACCTTGTAGCCGATGGGGTTGACCGCGTCGAGGCGCAGCGCATCGGTGCGCACCGCGAAGAAGCCGCTCAGCGGGTCGCTCATGTTCCCGATGGGGCCGCCGAGCACCGCTGCGGCGAGCCGCTTCGAGGCCGACGAGACGTGCCGGCGGTACGCGCTGCCGAGGCCGTCGCTGCTGCCGCCCTCGCGGTAGCGGGTGGCCACCACGACGTCGCTGCCCGAGCGCATCCCGGCCTCGTGCAGGGTCGGCACCATCGACGGCGGGTGCTGCAGATCGCCGTCCATCACCACCGCCCACGGCGCGCGCGCCGCCCGCAGCCCTTCGACCACCGCCCCGCCGAGCCCGCCGGTCGGCTTCTCGCGGCGGATCAGCGTCACCGGCAGCGCGATCCGCGCGGCGTTCTCGGTGATCACCGACGCGGTGTCGTCGGAACTGTCGTCGACGAAGATCACCTCGGCCGGCCGCGTCGCGGGCAGTGCCTCGTCGAGCCGACGCAGCAGCTCCTCGATGTTCTCGGCCTCGTTGAACGTCGGAATGATCACCGACAGCGCGGGCGAGTGGCCGCTGGTCGCGCGAGCCCGGGGCTGGCGGTCGGCTGCGGTCTTCGACATCTCGGCACGTCCTTCGGATCCGGTTCTGGCCGGTCGGCCCGGCTCGTGAATCGCTGCGGACAGCGTGGATCGGAAGGCGTGGCCGATCGATGGAGTGGTCCCCCCAGCTGTTGGAGCCACCCCCCGAGAGCGGAGGGAGGAAACCCTACGGCGGAACCGGGGGCCCGGCCTCCCCCCTTCCTCGTGGGGGCACCCTGGTCGCGTTCGGTGCGGTCGCCGACTCTTCTTCCGCGGGACGCGAACTCGACTCGAGGAGAGGCGCCCTATGTGTGGAATCGTCGCCCACTGCGGAGAGGCGTCGGCCGTGCCTTCGCTGCTCGGCGGACTGGAACGCCTCGAATACCGCGGATACGACTCGGCGGGAATCGCGTGGCTGCACGGTGCCGGGCACCGGTTGCGGGTCGCCCGGGCCGCCGGCCGGCTCTCGGCGCTGCTCGACGTGCTGCCCGCCGACGCCGCGGACGACGTGGCGGTCGGGATCGGGCACACCCGCTGGGCCACGCACGGTGAGCCCACCGCGGCCAACGCCCACCCGCACCGCGACTGCACCGGCACCGTCGCCGTGGTGCACAACGGCACCATCGACAACGCCGACGCGCTGGCGGAGCGGCTCTCCGCCGCGGGCCACCGGATCGGCACCGAGGTCGACACCGAACTGATCGCGCACCTCATCGAGGAACAGCTCGATGGGGCATCTCCCGGGACGGGCGACGGCCTGGACCGGCTCGCGGAGGCCGTCGCCGCCGCCGTGGGGCAGCTGCGGGGAGCGTGGGCGCTGGCCGTGACCGCCGAGGGCGTGCCGGGGGTGGTGCTCACCCGCCACCGCAGCCCGCTGCTGGTCGGGACCACTCCCACGGCGCTGACCGCGGCCTCGGACACCCTCGGGCTGTGCCCGCGGACCGCGACCGTCCGGGAACTGGGCGACGGCGACACCGTCACCCTCGCCCCCGGCCGCACGCTGCGCTGGCGCGGTCCCGGCGGACGGGAGACCGAGCCGCCCGCGCCACTGCGGCTCTCGGTGCGGCACCACACGGTCGAGCTCGACGGGGCGCCGGACCACACGAGCAAGGAGATCGCCGAGCAGCCGGCGGTGGTCGCCCGCATCCTCGACGCGGTGGCCGGGCGGCTCGCCACCGGCAGGCTGCTGGGCGACCTCGGCATTCCGGGGGACCGGCCGGTGCGCCTGCTGGCGTGCGGCAGCTCCGCCCACGCCGCCTCGGTGACCGCGCGCATGATCAGCAGGCTCGCCGGCCTGCCGGCCCACGTGGTGCCTGCCAGCGAGCACTCGCCCGCGGGCGATGAGCTCACGGTGGCCTTCTCCCAGTCGGGGGAGACCGCCGACCTGCTCGCCGCGCACGCCGACGGCGGGCCCGGCCCGTGGCTGGCCGTCACGAACAACCCGCACTCCACGCTCGCGCGGCGCAGCGACGGGGTCTTCGACCTCGGGTGCGGACCCGAGCTCGCCGTGGCGGCCACCAAGTCGTTCACCGCCCAGGTCGTCGCCGGGGCCGCCCTCGCGCTGGCGCTCGCCGCCGCGCGCGACCGGCGCGCCGTCGCCGAGTGGGAACGCGTGCTGCTCGGCATCCCCGACCGGCTCGCCGCCACCGACGCCATGGCGCGGCCCGTCGCCGAGGAACTGGCGAAGGCGTTCGCCCACCAGCCCGGCTGGGTGTTCATCTCCCGCGGCGCGGGCGTGCCCTACGCGCAGGAAGGCGCGCTCAAGCTCAAGGAACTGGCCTACCGCTGGACCGAGGCGCTGCCTGCGGGCGAGCTGAAGCACGGGCCGATCGCCCTCGTCACCGCAGGCGTCCCCGTCGTCTCGGTGACCGCCGCGCCCGCCGACCGGCTCGCCGTCAATGCCCGCGAGCTCGCCGCGCGCGGCGCCCGGATCATCACCGTGGGCGGGGCCGGTCAGGACGCCGTGCTGCCCGCCGTCCTGCCCACCCGCGAGCCCCCGTGGGGTCCGCTGGAGTCGGTGGTGGCGCTGCAACACCTCGCCCGCGAGGTCACGGTCGAACTGGGTCACGACGTCGATCGCCCGCGGAATCTCGCGAAGTCCGTGACCGTCGAGTAACGGCTCCCGCGGCGCGAACCCTCCTGCGTTGACGGTCCCCCTCGGGGTGGCTAGGTTCACATTGCTCCGAGGGGGTTCGCATCATGCGACAGTTGCCGCCGTCCCGTCGAGATGTGCTGAAGCTCGGCCTGCTCACGGGCGCCGCGCTCGCCGGCCTGCCGGGGTGTGGCGCGGTGCCGCAGCGGCCGCCGCCCGGCACGCCCCCGGTGCGCGGCGGCGTGTACAGCCACGGCGCCACCGGCGGTGGCCTGAAGGACACGCTCGATCCGTACTTCCCGGTGACCAACCCGGACATCAGCCGGTGCGTGCAGCTGTACGAGCCGCTCCTGCGGTGGAACCCGGACTACGAGATCGAGCCCGCGGTCGCCGAGTCGGTCACGCCGAACGCCGACAACACGCAGTGGACGATCCGGATCCGCGACGGCGTGGAGTTCCACCACGGCAAGACGGTCACAGCCGAGGACGTCATGCACAGCCTCGCCACGGTGACCGACCCGGACAACCCGGGCTCCGGCGGCACCGAGCTCGCCACCGTCGTCGAGCTGCAGAACTCGAAGGTGCTCGACCCGCGCACGATCGTGCTGCAGCTCAACTCCCCGTACGCCGTGCTCGACCAGCTGCTCGCCGAGTACACCGTGGGGATCATCCCCACCGACTTCGACATCTCCCACCCGGTGGGGACCGGGCCCTTCGCCTACCAGCACTTCGTGCCCGGCCAGCTGTCGCGCTTCGTGCGGCACGAGAACTACTGGGACGGCCCGGCCTACGTCGACGAGCTGTTCATCTACGACTTCGCCGACGACGCGGCAAAGGTCAACGCGCTGCTCGCGGGCCAGGTGCAGAGCATCGACAACCTGCCCAACTACCTGGCGGGCACCATCGAGCAGCAGGGCGCGTCGCCGCTGGTGTCCGACACCGGCGCGTGGGTGCCGTTCACGATGCGCGTCGACGTCGCCCCCTTCTCCGACGTGCGGGTGCGGCAGGCGCTGCGGCTGATCGTCGACCGCCGGCAGATGATCGACCAGGCGCTGGGTGGCTTCGGCGTGCTCGGCAACGACCTGTACGCCCCGTTCGACCCGGCCTACGCGAGCCACCTGCCGCAGCGCGAGCAGGACGTCGACCAGGCGCGGTCGCTGCTGCGCCAGGCCGGGCACGAGGACCTCGAGGTCGAGCTGGTGACGTCGAGCGCGGTGGGCGCCGGTGGGGTCGAGTCGGCGAACCTGTTCGTGGAGCAGGCCCGGCAGGCGGGCGTCACGGTGCGGCTGAACAAGGCCGACGCCAACGTCTTCTACGGCGACCGGTACCTGTCGTGGAACTTCGCCCAGGACTTCTGGAACACCCGCAACTACATCCCGCAGGTGGCCACCTCGTCGGTGGCGGGCGCCACCTACAACGAGACCCACTTCGACGATCCGACGTTCACGGCGCTGATCGAACAGGCCAAGCGCGAGCCGGACCCGGCGCGGCGCACGCAGCTCCTGCACGACGCGCAGGAGATCGAGTACAACACCGGCGGCTACATCATCTGGGGCTTCAAGCGCCAGCTCGACGCGTACTCGAACCTGGTCCAGGGCCTGGAACCACACCGGTACCTGCCGTGTTCGAACTTCCGCTTCTCTCGCGCGTCCTTCGTGAGGCAGCCGTGACCGATCTCGTGACGCCGGACTCCGCCACCGGCACCGCGGCGCCCGCGCCGCCCCGCCGACCCCCCGCCGCCCGGCCGTGGATCACGTGGTTCGCCCGCCGGATCGGCCTCGCCGTGCTGACGCTCTGGCTGTGCTCGATGCTGGTCTTCTTCGCCACCGCCGCGCTCGGCGACCCGGTGCGCGCGATCCTCGGCCGCGACTACGGCACCAGCCCGGAACGCGTGGCCGCGCTGGAGGCGCAGCTGCACCTGGATCAGCCGGTGATCAGCCGGTACTTCGCCTGGCTGGGCGGGCTGCTCACCGGCGACCTCGGCAACTCGGTGGCCAACGGCCTGCCGGTCGGCGAGCTGGTCGGCGGCCGGATCGTCAACTCCGCGGTGCTGGTGATCGTGGCGGCGATCGTGATGATCCCGGTGGCGTTCGGCATCGCGATGCTCTCGGCCGCGCACCGGGGCAGGCGCACCGACGGCGTGATCCAGCTCGTCATGATCACCCTGGCCGGGCTGCCGGAGTTCGTGGTCGGCATCCTGCTGGTGGCGCTGTTCTCCACCACGGTGCTGCACGTGCTGCCGGCCGTCACCATCGCCGGTGGCGGCGCCCCGCCGTGGTCGGCGCCGGGGTCGATGGTGCTGCCGGTGCTCACGCTGGTGATCGCCGTGGCGCCGTACGTGGCGCGCATCGTGCGGGCGAGCCTGCTGGAGGTGCTCGACTCCGACTACGTCGAGCTGGCCCGCCTCAAGGGTGTGCCCGAGCGCGTGGTCATGCGCCGCCACGCCCTGCTCAACGCGATCGTGCCCGGGATCCAGGTGATCGCGCTGCAGCTGGCGTGGCTCGCCGGCGGCATCGTGATCGTCGAGTACCTGTTCTCCTACCCCGGGATCGGCGCGAGCCTCGTCGACTCCGTGCGCAACTCCGACTTCCCGGTCGTGCAGGTGCTGGCCATGGTCATCGCCGCGGTCTACGTGGGCGTGAACCTGGTGGCCGACGTCCTGTCGATCCTGTTCACCCCGCGAGCGAGGACGGCGATCACCTCATGATCCTCACGACGAAGCGGATCGGGCGGCAGCGCAGGCTCGCCGCGGGGCTGGTGATCACGGCGGTCGTCGCCCTGATCGCGATCGTGGGCCCGTGGCTGGCCCCGTACGGCGAGACCGAGATCGTGGGCAAGCCGTTCACGATGGAGGGCGGCTGGCTGGGCACCGACTACCTCGGCCAGGACGTGTGGAGCCGGGTGCTGGCGGGCGGCGGCCCGATCCTGGTCACCGCGGTGGCCGCCACCGCGTTCGGCATGGTGCTCGGCATCGTGATCGGGGTGGTGGCCGCCTACGCGGGCGGCTGGCTCGACGAGGCGATCATGCGGCTCAACGACGTCGCGCTCGCCTTCCCGCAGATCCTGCTGGCGCTGCTCGTGCTCACCGCGGTCGACCAGCCGGCCGCCTGGATGATCGTGCTGCTGGTCGGGGTCTCGCACGCGCCACGCGTGGCGCGGGTGGCGCGCGGGGTGGCGCTGGGCATCGTCTCGCGCGACTACGTCCACTCGGCGGAGGCGCTCGGCGAGTCCCGGCTGCGGGTGCTCGCGGCCGAGGTGCTGCCGAACATGAGCGCGCCGCTCCTGGCCGAGGCCGGGCTGCGGCTCACGTACTCGATCGGCATGGTCGCCGGCATCGGGTTCCTCGGCTTCGCCGCCAACCCCGGCGCCGCCGACTGGGGGCAGATGATCAACGAGAACCGGCTGGCGCTGCTGGTGCAGCCGTGGGGCGTGCTGGCGCCCGTGCTCGTGATCGGGGTGTTCACCGTGGGCACCAACCTCATGGCCGACGGGATCGCGCAGCTCTCGGGACGGGGCGAGTAGATGACCACCACCACCGAAGCCGGGTGCGTCCTGTCCGACCTGCGGGTCGCGCTCACCGGGAGCGACGTCGACGTCGTCGACGAGATCAGCATCGAGCTGCGGCCCGGTGAGGTCGTCGGGCTGGTCGGGGAGTCGGGGTCGGGCAAGACCACGGCCGGCACGGCGCTGCTGGGGTACGCGCGTCACGGCGCGGTGATCGAGCGGGGCACGCTGCTGTTCGAGGGCCAGGACGTGCTGGCCCTGCCGTGGGAGCGGGTGCGCGAGATCCGCGGCCGCAAGATCGCCTACGTGCCGCAGGACCCGGGCGCGGCGCTCAACCCCGCGATCCGCATCGGCCGTCAGATCGTGGAGCTGCTGGAGCTGCACGGGATCGGCACGCCCGCGGAGCGCCTCGACGGTGCCCGGGCGGGCCTGCGCGAGGTCGGCCTGCCCGACGACGACGAGTTCCTGGCCCGCTACCCCCACCAGCTGTCCGGCGGCCAGGTGCAGCGGGTGGCGCTGGCGATGGCGTTCCTGCCCCGCCCCAAGGTGCTGGTGCTGGACGAACCGACCACCGGCCTCGACGTCACCACGCAGGGCATGGTGCTGCGCACGATGGCCGCGCTGTGCCGCAGCTACCGGGTGGCGGCGCTCTACGTCACCCACGACCTGGCCGTGGTGGCCAACATCGCCGACCGGGTGGCCGTCATGTACGCCGGGCGGATCATCGAGCTCGGCTCGCGGGAACGGATGTTCTCCCAGCCCGCGCACCCCTACACCCGGGCGCTGCTGGACGCCATCCCGCACCTGGGCCACGCCCGCGCGCTCACCGGCATCCCGGGCAGCACCCCCGGCCCCGGGCGCCGCCCGTCCGGCTGCCGGTTCCACGACCGCTGCGAGTACGTCCAGGACCGCTGCGCACAGGTCGATCCGCCGGACGTCGAGGTGGGCCCGGACCACGCCGCGAAGTGCGTGCGGATCGGCGAGATCGGGCACTGGGACATCGACCGCGGCAACGTCGCCGACACCGACCCCGCCAAGAAACGCGACATCATCCTCACCGTCGAGGACCTGCGGGTGTCCTACGGGCGCAAGGAGGTCGTGCACGGCGTCGGGTTCGACGTGGGCAAGGCCGAGGTCGTGGCGCTGGTGGGGGAGTCGGGCAGCGGCAAGACCACGATCTCGCGCTGCGTCGGCGGGCTGCACGCCCAGTGGTCCGGCGAGCTGACGTTCGAGGGCAGGCCGCTGGGCAAGGGCTCGCGGGCGCGCAGCGTGGAGGACCGCAAGCGGATCCAGTACATCTTCCAGAACCCCTACCTCTCGCTGAACCCGCGGCGCACGATCGCCCAGATCGTGGCCCGGCCGATGGAGCTGTTCGGCATCGCGAAGGGCAAGGCGGCCCGCGACCGCGTGGTGGAGCTGCTCGACGCGGTGGCGCTCGGGCCGGGCGTGCTCGAGCTGCGCACCGACCGGCTCTCCGGCGGCGAGCGCCAGCGGGTGGCGATCGCGCGCGCCCTGGCCGCCGAGCCGGACCTGCTGGTCTGCGACGAGATCACCTCGGCGCTCGACGTGTCGGTGCAGGGCTCGATCGTGGCGCTGCTGGAGGAGCTCCGGCAGACGCGGGGGATCAGCATGCTGTTCGTCACCCACGACCTGGCGCTGGTGCGCTCGATCGCCGCGCGGGTGCAGGTGCTGCACGCCGGTGCGGTCGTGGAGTCGGGCTTCGTGGTGGAGGTCCTCGACTCGCCGCAGCAGGAGTACACGAAGCGGCTGATCGGCAACTCGCCCACGGTCGGCTGAAGGGAGTCAGGGGGTGGTTCGGTCGTGACCAGGAAAGTCGTCATCACCTGCGCGCTGACCGGTGCGGGGGACACCGTCGGCAGGTCCGAGCACGTGCCCGTCACACCGGAGGAGATCGCCGCGGCCGGCATCGCCGCGGCGCGCGCGGGAGCGGCGATCGTGCACGTCCACGTGCGCGACCCGCAGACCGGCGCAGGGTCGCGCGACGTGGCGCTCTACCGGGAGGTCGTGCGGCGGCTGCGGGACAGCGACGTCGACGTCGTGATCAACACGACGGCCGGGATGGGCGGTGACCTGTACCTGGACCCGCGGGACCCGTCCGGGTTCGCCGAGGGCACCGACCTGGTCAACGGGATCGAGCGGCTCGCGCACGTCGAGGAGCTGCTGCCCGACATCTGCACCCTCGACTGCGGCAGCCTGAACTTCGGCGAGGGCAGCCTGGTCTACGTCAGCACCCCGGACATGCTGCGGGCCGGCGCCAAGCGGATCCAGGAGCTCGGGGTGCGCCCCGAGCTGGAGATCTTCGACACCGGCAACCTCTGGTTCGCCAACAAGCTCGTGGAGGAGGGCCTGATCGACCCGCCCGGGATGTACCAGCTGTGCATGGGCATCCCGTACGGCGCCCCGCCCGATCCCGCGCTGCTCGTGGCGATGGTGGCGCAGATCCCGCCGGGGGTGGTGTGGGCGTCGTTCGCCCTCGGCCGGATGCAGATGCCGTGGGTGGCGCAGTCGGTGCTGCTCGGCGGGCACGTGCGGGTGGGGCTGGAGGACAACCTCTACCTCGGGCGCGGCAACAAGGTCGACAACGCGGCGCTGGTGGCCAACGCCGTCACGATCATCGAGGCCATGGGCGCCGAGGTGGCCACGCCGGACGAGGCGCGGGAGATCCTGTCCCTGCGGCCCCGCACGTGACCGGGCGCGTCCCGCCCGAGCGGGTGCGCACCGTCGCCTGCATCGGGGCCGGGGTGATCGGCGGCGGCTGGGTGGCCTACTTCCTGGCGCACGGCTTCCGGGTGCACGCCTGGGACCCCGCGCCCGACGCGGAGGCGCGGCTGCGCACGCTCGTGGACGCGGCCTGGCCCGCGCTCACGGAGCTGGGGCTGGCCCCGGGCGCGAGCGTGGACCACCTGACCGTCACGGCCGAGCTCGCCGACGCCGTCGGCGAGGCCGACTACGTGCAGGAGAGCGCCCCGGAGCAGCTCGACCTCAAGCGCGAGCTGCTGGCGGACATCGACGCGGCCACGCCCGCCCACGTCGTGATCGGCTCCTCCACCTCCGGCTACGGCATGACCGAGATGGCGGCCGACGCCGCCGGCGCGCACCGGCTCGTGGTCGCGCACCCGTTCAACCCGCCGTACCTGATCCCGCTGGTCGAGGTCGTCGGGGGCGAGCGCACCGCGGCCGACGCCGTCGCCTGGACCGAGGAGTTCCTGCGCCACATCGGCAAGTCGGTGATCGTGATGGACCAGGAGGTGCCGGGGTTCATCGCCAACCGCCTGCAGGAGGCGCTGTGGCGGGAAGCGCTGCACATGGTGGCCAACGGCGAGGCCACCCCCGCCCAGATCGACGCCTCGATCATCGACGGGCCCGGCCTGCGCTGGGCCTTCCACGGCCCGATGCTCACCTTCCACCTCGCGGGCGGGCCCGGCGGCATGGCCCACATGCTCGACCACTTCGGGCCCTCCCTGCTCTCGCCGTGGACCCGGCTCGACGCCCCCGAGCTCACCCCGGAGCTGCGCGACAGCGTGGTGGCGGGCACCGAGGAGTCGGCGGGGGAGCGGACCATCGCCGACCTCGTGCGCGAGCGCGACCGGCGGCTCGTCGACGTGCTGCGGGTGCTCGGCAAGGTGCCCGGTGCCTCCTGAGCCGCGGGTCTGGACCGAGGACGTCCGGCCGGAGTGGATCGACTACAACGGCCACCTGTCGGAGGCCTACTACGTGCTGGTGTTCGGGCACGCCACCGACGCGGTGATCTTCGGGCTGGGCATCGACCCGGCCGTCACCGGCACGTCGCTCTACACGGTGGAGGCACACGTCCGCTACCTCGACCAGGTGCCGCCCGGCGCGCGCCTGGAGGTGCGGACATCGGTGATCGGTGCGAGTGCGAAGCTGCTGTGGCTCTGGCACGAGATGCGGTCCGAGGGCCGGCTGCGTGCCACCGAGGAGGTCCTCGCGGTACACGTGGACGCCGGAGCCGGGCGCTCGAGCCCGTTCCCGGACGAGCTGCGGGCACGCATCGAGGCGTTGCGGGTGCCTGCGCCCGCGCACGCCGGGCGGCGGATCGCGCTGGGGTGAGCGCTGGGGTGAGGAGGAGAAGGAAGTACATGGGTCACGGGCACGGACACGGTCATGGTCACGGGCACGGCTGCGCGGCCGACCACCACCGCGGGGAGTACACCGACCGGCAGCGCGCCGACCTCGACCTGGTGCTCGCGTTCAACCACCGCCTGGCGCACGCCGTGGAGCAGTGCGTCGACATCGGGGACACGATCGCGGCGCTCGACCCGGACCCGCTGCGCTACATGTGGGTGGACGAGGGCGCCGGGCTGATCCCGGACCAGCTGGCGCGGGCGGCCGAGGTGCTGGACGGCGCGCCGCGCCTCGCCGGGCACGTGCGGGAGACGGCCCGGCCGCGTGAGCACAGCCGCAACGCCGCCCGCCCCACCGTCGCCACCGGTGGTGGCCGCACCCTGATCGGCTGGCTGGAGTGGGTGCCGGGCGAGGGCGACCGGCTGGTCGCGGAGCTGGACGGCGCCACGGCGGTGGTGATCGAGGGCCCGGAGGACCTGTTCCGCCCCACCGCGGTGATCACCGCCGGCGGCACGCCGTGGCTGCTGTTCGGGCGGTCGGTCGCGTCCGTCGTGGGGGTGTGGGCGAGCCGGTTCGACGGGGCGGGCTGGACCGAGCCGGAGCTCGTGAGCACCACGGACGGGCCGTCGTTCAACCAGGAGGTGCTCGCCCACCCCGACGGCAGCCTGCACGTGTGCTGGCAGGGCCGCTCCGGCGACGGCTTCGGGATCTTCGCGCGCCGCTGGGCGGGCGGCTGGGAACCGGCCCGGTGGGTGAGTGAGGGCGCCACCGGCAACGCGTGGGACCCCACGCTCGCCGTCGTGCCGGACGGGATGGCGTACGCCTGGTCGGAGTACGACGGCGGTAGCTACGCGGTGGTGCTGAACGTCGGCGGCACGTCGCGCCGGCTCACCGGAGGCTCCGACTACGCCCTGCACCCGAGCCTGGCCTGCACCGCCGACGGCCGGCTGTGGTGCGCGTTCGACGTGGTCACGGTGCAGGGGCACGGCGGGAGCGGGCCGACCCGGTTGCGTCCCCGCGGGCAGGCCGCGCCGCTGCCGAGCGGCATGCGCGAGGCGGGTGACAGCGTGCCCCCGGAGCTGCTGCCCGAGGTGAGCGCCGCGATCCGGGTCGTGTGCGTCACCGGCGACGGGCTCGTCACCCCGCCCGGTGAGCTCGCGCCGGGGCTGAACGTCGTGCCCTCGGCGCTGCCCCGGCTGCACGCCACCCCCGACGGCGGCCTCGTGGTGGCCTACCGGGTGCACCGGCAGCTGCCGCTGATGACGTACTACTGGGAGGCCGCCTCCCAGGTGCTCGGCCCGGACGGGTGGCTGCCGCCCACCACGTACACGGGCACCGACGCCACGCTCGAGGAGGTGGCGCTCGCGGACGGCCTGCTGGTCACCCAGTCCGACGGCAGGCTCGACCGCGCCCTCGGCTGGACCGAGGGGTTCGGCGGGCGCGAGTGCCCGTACCTGGCCGACCACCACGGCGCCGTGATCTGGCACGGCGTGCACGGCGCGGGCCAGGTGGTCGTGGCCCCGGTCGCGTCCGCGGGACCGGCGGCGGACGGCAGCGAGCGGTCCGCGCTGATCAGCTCGGACGGGCGCCAGGAGGAACGGCGCTGGGTCGGTGCCGCCGCGCAGGAGCGCTACCGCGTGGGGGAGCACACGCTCTACTGGGGTGATCTGCACCGGCACTCGCTGGTCAGCCGGTGCACCTCGGGCGACGAGCCCTCGCTGGAGGACTTCTACCGCTACGCGTGGGACGTCGACTCCTACGACTTCTGGGCGGTCACCGACCACGCCGAGAACTCCACCGAGTACCAGTGGTGGAGCATCCAGAAGATCGCCGACCTGCTGCACGTGCCGGGCCGGTTCGTGCCCCTCTACGGCTTCGAGTGGACCTCCGCCGACACCGGCCACCAGAACGTGATCTACGGGGACGTGGCGCGCGGCGCCCCGATCTTCTCGGCGTTCGCCGAGGGCACCACCACCCCGGACGGGCTGTGGCGGGCCCTCGCGCAGCACCCGGACCACCCGGCGATCACGATCCCGCACCACCCGGGCTCGGCGATGGTGCACAACGACTGGGACTACCACGACCCGCGCTACAGCCGCCTGGTCGAGGTGTTCCAGGCCTGCCGGGGCAACTACGAGTCGGACAACTGCTTCCGGCAGTACTCCGACGGCACCGCGACCGGCACCTTCATGCTCGACGGGCTGCACCGCGGGCACCGGTTCGGTCTGATCGCCTCCTCCGACCACGGCCACGGCGCGAGCTACGTCGGTGTGCTGGCGCGCTCGCTCTCGCGGGCGGACGTGTTCGACGGGCTGCACGCGCGGCGCACCTGCGCGGCCACCACCCGCGGCATCGTCGCCGACCTGCGGCTCGGCCCCCACCTGATGGGCTCCGAGGTCACCTGGGACGGCCCGCGGCCGCTCACCGTGCACGTCCGCGGCTACGCCGAGCTGGCCCGGATCGACATCGTGCGCGACGGCGAGGTCGTGCACAGCGTCCGCGGCGAACCCGAGCTGCGCGACGGCCACGTGCGCGTCGACCTGCGCGTGGAGTGGGGCAAGGCCGACGTCACGATGTGCTGGGACGGCCGGCTGCGGGTGAGCGGCGGGGCCAGGCTGCTGCTGCCGGAGTTCGTCGGCCCCGAGGTGGTGGCGATGGACGAGGAGTCGGTGTCCTGGGAGCACGTGACGCACAGCTTCGGCGAGCCCTACGGCGCGCAGCGCGGCGGGGTGGAGGTGAGCGTGTGCGGGCCGCCGGACGCGGTGGTACACCTCGAGTGCGCGGGCCGCACGGCGTCGTTCGAGCTCACGAAGCTGGCCGCGCGCGGTGTGGTGCTCGACGACGAGCTGCCCGGAGAGCTCGCGCTGCTGCCCGCCACCGGCGCGCTGCTGGGCCTCGGGGTGCGCGAGCTGGACGTGCCGCTCGTGGACGATTCCACCGCGCCGGCGTTCTACTACGCCCGCGTGTACCAGGTGGACGGGGAGATGGCCTGGTCCTCGCCCATCTGGGTCGGATAGGCCCGTCTCGGCGTGCCGCTTGTCCCCGGCGGGGAGAGTCGCGAGACTCGGGGGGTGAGCGAGTACTCGTTGGACCTGCAACTCGACGAGGCCGGACTGGCCGCCGAGCTGCCCCGACCCCAGAATCCGCAGGACCAGATCCACGACGTGCCCTTCCGGCCCGTCCAGTTCCGCGACGACGACCTGCCGACGGCCCTGGAACGCGCGGCCGCCTGGCTGCGGCGCACCCAGGAGTGGCTGGGTGAACCGGTCGACGTGATCGCGATCCACCTCGACTACGACGACGAGGCCGGTTCTCCGTACTACGAGGTCAAACTGCTCTGCAACGACGAGGACCTGGCGGGCGCACCGGTGGCCCAGCGGGAGGCCGCTCAGACCGGCGACTGAGCCGCCCGGCTCGGGTCTCCGGTGGCGCCGCGCATCGTGCGGGGCCGCTCCTCACGCCTGAAGGGCGCCTGCGGCGTCGCTTCGCGCCCCTTGACCCGTGAGCCTCTGCGGCCCCTCCCGGGCGAATCGCGGCCAGGCCGGGGCCCGGCCCGGGTGGGCGCGCGGCGCCACCTCCGGCCGGTCCCGCGGGCATGATCAGGGCTTTGGCGCGTTCTCGGGCGAAATCGACCCGGGAATGCGCCAACTCCTCGATCATGGGCCCAGCGCCGGCGCCGTGCCTCAGCCGCCGAAGTCCTGCACCCAGTAGTGGCCGTCGGGCGCGTAGCCGATGCCCACGTGGGTGAATTCGCAGTCCTCGATGTTCCTGCGGTGCCCCGCCGACGCCATCCAGACGTCCATGACCTCGGCGGCGGTGGGGTAGCCGTGAGCGAGGTTCTCGCCGGTGGCCTCGTCGTACCCGGCGGACCTGATCCGCTCGCCCGAGGTCGTGCCGCTGCGGTTCTCGTGCTCCAGGTAGCGGTGGCGGGCCATTTCCGTGGCGTGCTTCTGGGCGACGGCGCCGAGCTGCTGGTCGGCGCGCACCGGGTCGCAGCCCGCCTCCGCGCGGATCGCGTTGGTCCGTGCGATCACGTCGGTGGCCCGGCTGCCCGCCGACGCCGACGCGTCCGCCGCGGGAGCGGCGGCGGTGGCGCCGCCGAACAGCAGCGCAGCGAGCGCGAGGACGGTGAGGGAGACGCTGACGGGGCGGTGCCCTGGCCTGGACATGGCGGGAAAGCTAGCAACGGCGCCCGGACCCGAAAGAGAGCTCCGGGCGTCGCCCGCACAGGTTGGATGCGGTGACGCGCAGTGATCGCCGGGCCGGTCAGCCGGCCGCGATCTCGAGGCGCCCCGCGAAGTCGGTGAGCGCGTCGCGGTCGGCGTTGCTGAGGCTCACCCGGAACGTGCCGCGGTCGTCCGGGAGGAAGGCGGTACCGGGGATGACCAGCGTGTCGAGCTCGACGACGAGCCGGCGCACGACGTCCTCGGTGGGCCGGCCGGGGAACGGGTGGCGCACCCAGCCGAACAGCCCGCCCACAGACAGGAGCTCGAAACCGCCGGGCCGGTCGGCCATCACCGTGCGGAACCAGTGCCGCCGGTCGGCGATCTCCCGGGCCCGGTCGCGGCGCCACTCCCGGGCCGCCGTGAGCCCGGCCCACGCCGCCTCCTGCCCGATCCGCGGCGCGCAGATCGCCACGCAGTCGAGCAGCTTCGTGACCTCCCGGCCCAGCTCCGGCGAGCCGACCAGCGCACCCACGCGGTAGCCGGGGATGGCGAAGTCCTTGGAGAAGCTGTGCAGGCTCACGACCGTGCGGCCCCAGTCCGGGACGGAGAACAGCTCGTGCGGGGGCTCCTCGGTGTCGCGGAAGGACCGGTAGGTCTCGTCGAGGATGAGCGCGACGTCGTGGCGGGCCGCGACCTCGGCCAGCGCCGCGATCCGCTCCGGCGCTGCGGTGGCGCCGCTCGGGTTGCCGGGCGTCACCAGCACGATCGCGCGGGTGCGCGGGGTGATCAGGGCCTGCGCGGCCTCGGGTGTGGGCACCATGTCGGGACCCGGCTCGAGGTACACGGGCACGATCCCGGCCATACGCAGCCACATGTCGTGGTTGAAGTAGTACGGCAGCGTGAGCACCACCTCGTCGCCCGGCGCGGCGAGCGCCGATACCGCGAGGCAGAACGCCTGGTTGCACCCCGATGTGACGATCACGTCCTCGGCCCGCACCCGCCCCCGGTACGCGTCGGACAGGTCCGCGGCGAACGCCTCGCGCAGGTGCGGCAGGCCCGCGATCCCCACGTAGTCGCCGCCCCGCGGGTGGCGGGCGGTGGCGACGATGTGCTCGAGCACCTCGGGGGCCGCCGGGTACTGGGGCGCCGCCTGCGAGAGGTCGAGCAGCTCGCGTTCCTTCGCGCGGCGGTCGAGCAGGGCGTGGGCAGTGCCGATGGGCGAGTCGGTGGTCTGCACCGTCCACTGGTTCAGTCGCACACCGCCATTCCTACCTGGCGGCGTCGAGCCTGCGCCGCCCGGACCGACCGCGCACACTAACGCTGGCGGGGCCCGGGGCGAGTCCATCGGCGACGCGGGGTGTGGGGGAGGCGGTGTGTCGGACTTCGGAATCGACCTCGGAACTGCCAACACCGTCGTCTACGACATCAACCAGGAGGTCGTGTACGACGAGCCGTCGGTGCTGCTGCGGCGGCGCCGGGGCGGGCGCCGCGGCGCGCTGGTCGCGATCGGGCGGGAGGCGGCGGACCTGCTCGGGCGGGTGCCCGCGGGCATGCAGGCGGTGCGGCCCCTGCAGGACGGGGTGATCACCGACCTCGACACAGCCCGGACCTACCTGCGGGCGGTGCTGCGCCGCGCGGTGTCCAACCCCTGGAGCCGGGTCCACGGGCGGGTGGCCATCGGCGTGCCGTCCGGCGCCACCGATCTGGAACGCCGCGCGCTGCTCGCCGCGGCGGACGAGGCCGGGATGCACCGGGCCACGGCGATCGACGAGCCGATCGCGGGCGCGCTGGGGTGCGGCATCGACCCCATGGACCGGCGCGCCCACATGGTGGTCGACGTCGGCGGCGGAACGGCCGAGGCCACGGCCTTCTGCTACGGCGGCGTGCTGACCTCCCGCTCCTGCCGCGTCGCGGGCGACGAGATGACGGTTGCGCTCTTCCGCCACCTCCGCGAGCACCACCAGCTCATCGTCGGCGAGCGCACCGCGGAGGAGCTCAAGATCCGGATGGGGGTCGCGAGCGAGCCCAGCCTGCCGGTGCCGGGCCTGGACGCCGGCACCGGGCACGCCCGGCTGGTGACGATCTCGACGGCGGAGATCGCGGAGGTGATCCGCCCGATCACCGAGGAGATCATCCGCACCCTGGGCGCGGCGCTGCACGACCTGCCGCCCGACGCCGCGAGCGACATCCTGGCCGACGGGGTCGTCGCGTTCGGCGGGGCGTCGCTCACCAGGGACTTCGACCAGCGGCTCGAGAAGATGCTCGGCTTCCCGGTGAAGATGGCCGACTCCCCGCTCACGTGCGTGGCCGAAGGCGCCGCCCTGAGCCTGCACGCCCCGGGGGTCCTCGACGCCTTCGGCTGGAGGTAGGGCTCACCTCCTGCTCATCCGGTGGGCTGCTGCATCGGCCCGGTGGCGAGCATCTCCTCCCGGTGGTCGGCGTAGTACTGGAATGCGCCGGCCACCACGCCCTTCACGTTGTTGCCGCCCTTCCCCGAGCCCTGGACCACGGCCGTGACCACGAGCTCGGGGTTGTCCGCCGGTGCGACGGCCGAGAGCCAGTTGTCGTACGAGCCGTCGGGCAGGCTCCCGTCCTGCGCCGTTCCCGTCTTCCCCGCCACCGGGATCGGCAGGCCGGAGAGCGCCGCCGCGGTGCCACCGGTCACCGCGCCGCGCATGCCCTCGCGGATCGGGCCGAGCCGGTCGGCGAAGGGCAGCGGGGACGGGGCCGGGGCGGGCAACGCCGTGTAGGTGCTCCCCTCGGTGCCCGTGGCGAGACCCAGCCGGGGGGTGACCATCTGTCCGGTGGCGATCCCGGCCGTCCACCGCAGGTTCTGCAGCGGCGTGGTCTGCAGGTAGCCCTGCCCGATGCCGAGGATGACCGTCGACCCGCCGTACCAGTGGCCGCCCGCCGCGGTGACGGACTCCGGGGTGCCGAGGTAGCCGGGCGACTCCCCGGGCAGGTCGATGCCGGTCGGGGAGCCCACGCCGAGCGCGTGGGCGGCCTCGATCAGCGGCTCCGGGCCGAGTGCGTTCGCCAGCTTGTAGAAGTAGACGTCGTTGGACCACGCGATCGACTGCACGAGGTTCATCGGGCCCATCACCCGCCAGTTGCCGAACGTGTGGCCGCCCAGGGTGAAGCTGCCGCCCGTCGGGATCGCCCGTTCCGGCGGGAACACCGGGTGGAGCACGCCGGCCGTGGCCACCACGAGCTTGAACGTCGACCCCGGTGGCAGCGCCGCCTGGGTGACCTTCTCCAGCATCGGGTGGCCGGGTGCCTTCGCGGCCGCGTCGAGGGCCGCGGCGTCGAGCGGGGGACCGAAGACGTTGTTGTCGTAGGACGGGAGGCTCGCCATCGCCAGGACCTGCCCGTCGCGGGGGTCCATCGCCACTGCCGCCGCGACCCGGCCGCGCCCGGTGCCGGCGCGCAGGGCGGCCTCGAGGCTCGCGGTGAGCTGCCGTTGCAACCCGAGGTCCAGGGACGTCCGCAGGTCGGCGCCGCGCACCGGCTCGACCCGCTCGGCCATCGCCACGGGCACGCCGACGGGGTTGACGTACACGCACTGGCGCCCGTTCACCCCGCGCAGGAGCGCGTCGTACTGCATCTCCAGGCCCGCCCGGCCCACGAACTCGCCCGACGGCAGGCCCGGCCACCGGTCGGTCTCCTTCGGCGTCGCGATGCCGACGAACCCGAGCACGGGCCCGAGCAACGAGCCGGTCGGGTAGGTGCGCCGGGGCGTCGGCGTGACCACCACACCGGTGAGACCGGCGGCGGTGACGGCGTCGGCCACCGCCCGGGGCACCTCGGCCACCACCACCGAGAGGGTGGTGCGGGGGACGCCCTCGAGCTCGGTGCGCACCTCGTCGGCCGGCCGCCCGGTGAGCTCCGCGAGCCCGGCGAGGTCGTCCGGCCGGGAGAGCACGATGTTGGGCACCGCGCGGACCTCGTAGGTGCCCGCGTCCGCCACCGAGGCGCTCAACGCGAGCGGTGCCCCGTGCCGGTCGGTGATCGCACCGCGCTGCGCGGGGATGCGGATGCAGCGCGTCATCTGGTCCTCGCCCGCCGCGGCGAGCTGCGGTCCGCGCTCGGCGAGCAGGGTCCACGCGGAGTGGCCGAACACGATGAGGAGCACGGTCACGGCCAGGGCGATCGCCCGCACGAGCCGGGGCCGCCTGCTGCGCCAGCGTGACATCATCCAGAGCCGCCGCCGGGCCCCGTCGCGTCGCACGCCGAGGGCGACCCCCAGCGCGGCCAGGTGCACGAGCAGGGCGGTGCCGCCGTAGCTGACCAGCGGGAACGGCACCCCGGCCAGCGGGAGCAGCCCGAGGTTGCCTCCGGCCGACACGATGACCTCCACGCCGAACAGCACGGCGAGCCCGCCTGCCACCAGCGCGCCCGCGGCGGGCCGCACCGCGCGGGCGGCCAGCGCGAGCCGCCAGATCAGCACGACCGCCGCGACCACCGCGCAGGCCGCGGCCACCAGCCCGTACTGCTCGACGAGGCTCGCCAGCGCGAGGTCGGTCTCCTTCTCCGGGAGGTACTCGGCGAGCAGGCCGGTCAGCGGGTCGTCGGCCCGGCCGAAGAGCGACCCCCAGGCCATCGCGATGTGCGACTGGAGCAGCGTCCACCCGGCGCTGGTCGGGGACTCCTCGGCCCCGACGAGGAAGCTGCCCAGCCGTTGGAGCTGGTAGGGGCGCAGCAGGCCGACGGCGAGCGGTGCCGCGATCGCCGCGGCCCCGAACAGCGGCACCAGGAAGCGGGCCGGCACCCGGCCGATGATCAACATCGTGATCGTGAGGGCCAGCAGGATCAGCGTGGTGCTGAGGTCGGGCTGCAACACGGTCAGCGAGATCGGGACGGCGGCGAGCACCATCGCGAACGTGAAGCGCTGCCACGCCGGCCGGCTCGAGCCGAGCGTCACGGCCAGTGCCAGCAGCAACCCCAGCTTGGCCAGCTCCGAGGGCTGGAACGTGAGGTCACCGAAGGCGATCCAGCGCTTCGCGCCGTTGAACGTCACGCCGGCGACGTGCACCGTGGCCAGCAGCGCGACGGCGGCCACGTACGCCACCCAGCCCAGCACCGTGAGCACCCGCATCCGGAACTGCCACAGCGCCACGAGCACCACCACGCCGACGCCGGCGAGCGCCGCCTGCCGGGCCGCCATCTCGAGACCGTCGACGGCGTAGAGGTTGGCGAGCCCGAGGCCGACGAGCGCGACCGCCGCGAGGACGGCCACGAGGTCGAACGCCAGACCGCGGGTGTCCCGGCGCCGCATCGGCTCGCGCTCGGGCTCCTCCGGCACCGGGTGATCGCCGTGCTCCACGACCAGCATGCCTGCACCCCCCATCCACGTTCTCCGCTAGTTCGCGCACGCCCCGTTCCCGGGGATGTCCACGGGCGCGCTCGCCGCGGTGGCGGGCGCGGTCGCGACGGCCACGACGGCCAGCGCACCGGCGTCGGGGAGCGCGACGGTGCCGACCGCGTCGGCCCGGTCGCCGCCGGGCGGCACGGTGACCGACCCACCCGGCACGGTGGTCGCCACACCGGTGCACCGGTCGAGGATCCGCATGTTCCACGTGACCGTCTGCGGTCCGGCCTGCGGCTGCACCACCACCTGCGTGCGCAGGGCGCACGCGGTGCCGGGCGCGCACGGCTGGACCGGCCGGAGATCGACGCGGTCGATCGGGCCCGCGGCCGCCGGCTCCGGCGGGACGACCGGGGGCAGCCCCGTCGGCGTCGCCGGCGCGGCCGCGGACCGGCCCGCGTCGAGCACCGCCTGCACGTCCTCGGCGATCCGGTCCTGCAGGAAGGCGATCTCGACGCCGACGATCGCGACCAGCAGCACCAGCGACAGTCCCCACTTCCAGCTGCGCGCCACGAGGGCCCGGGCGCGGGCCCGCCGGGTGCGGCGCGGGCGGGTCCGGCGCCGCGGCGGGGGGCTGGGGGCGACGATCGGCTGCGCGACCCCGGTCAGCACCCTGACCAAGGTCGACAGCTCCGCCCGCGCCTGGGCACCCTCGGGCGCGTCGGCCTCGCGCAGGATCGCCGCCGCGAACGCGAGGCGGCCCTCCGGCGACCGCGTCTCCGCCGCGGCGCGCTCCAGGGAGGAGGCCGCTTCCCCGTCGGTGGCCGCCCGGAGCTCGTCGAGTACCGCGGCGGCGGTGGCGAGCCGGGCCTCATGGCTCCCGGCGGGGCCCGAGCCGGCCACGCGGGCCCTGCCGTCGGGCCCGACGAGCACGGCCGACCCGGCGGCCGCCTCCGGGTCCTCGAGCGCGGCGAGGACGTCCGTGCCGAGCGCGACGGCCTGGGCAGGGGTGAGTCGCGCGACCGCGAGCAATCGCCGCAGGTCGACGTCGTGCACCGCGGGCAGCGGTCGGTGCGTGCCCCTCGCCGATCGTGGGCGGACGGGTGCCCCCGACAGCACCGCTCGCCTCGAACCGGACCGCGTCATGGCCCACCTCGCTCGGACCGTCCGGAATCCCCTCGCGCGTCCAAACAATTGCACCATGAAAATGCCTGTCGTGGGCAGGAGGAATTCCCGGCGGCCGATCGGGCCGGGACCCGCTGCCCCGTCTGCCCGGGGAATGCGCGCGGCGCCGCCCCGGTTGACTGCCACGTGTTGCGGGGACGTACGGGGGTCGGTGTCGCGCTGGCGGTCGTTTCCGCCGTCACGTTCGGGCTGTCGGGGCCGTTCGCGAAGGCGTTGACCGACGCGGGCTGGTCGGCCAGCGGTGCGGTGCTCGTCCGGATGGGTGGCGCCGCGGCGATACTGCTGGTGGTCCTGGCGCTGACCCGTCCCGGGGTGATCGCCGCGATCCGCTCCGACTCGCCCGCGCTGCTCCTCTACGGCGTGCTCGCGGTGGCCGGCGTGCAGGTGGCGTTCTTCAACGCCCTGCTGTACGTGCCGGTCGCGATCGCCCTGCTGCTGGAGTTCCTCGGCCCGATCCTCGTGCTCGCCTGGGTGTGGCTGGTGCGCAGGCAGCCGCTCGGCGCCCGCACGCTGTGCGGCGCCGCGATCGCGTTGTTCGGGCTGTCCCTCGTGGTGCAGGTGTGGACCGGCGTCGAGCTGCGCTGGGAGGGCCTGGCCTGGGGCCTCGCCGCCGCCGTGTGCCAGGCCTCCTACTTCCTGGTCGCCGACCGCGCGGGCAGCAGCACCCCGCCGCTCGTGCTCGCCGGCGTCGGGATGACCGTGGGCACGGTCGTCGTGGTGCTGCTCGGGGTCGCGGGCGCGCTGCCGATCGTGATCGACACCGCCGCCACGGGCGTGCTCCTCGCCGGGGTGGACGTCGGGTGGCCGCTGGTGGCGTTCCTGCTCGTGGTGGTCTCGTCGGTGATCGCCTACCTGGCCGGCGTGGCCGCGATCGCGCGCATCGGCGCGTCCCGCGGGTCGCTCGTGGCCCTGCTCGAGGTGGTGGCGTCCGCGATCGCCTCGTGGCTGCTGCTCGCGCAGGTGCCCACCGCGGTGCAGGCCGTCGGCGGGGCGCTGATCCTCGGCGGCGTCGCCATGACGATCACCACCCGGCGTCCGGCCGCCGTCACCCCCGAGGTCTCGCCCGCGGCCTGAGATCGTATTACCGTATGCCGACGGCACGACGGACGTGCCGAGTGCGGAGGTCGTGCGGGTGACGAAGCGGGTGCTGTTCATCGGACTCGGGGTGATGGGGCTGCCGATGGCCCGCAACCTCGCCGCGGCGGGCGTCTGCGACCTGGTCGTCCACGACGTCGACCCCGCCAGGGCGCAGGAGCTGTCCGTGCCCGCCGGGGATCCGCGCACCGAGGCCGCGCAGGCGGACGTGCTCCTGCTGATGGTGCCGAGCAGCGACATCGTCGAGTCGCTGCTGCTCGGCGACGGGCTGCTGGACCGGCTGCAGCCGGGCGCGATCGTGCTCGACATGAGCTCGTCGCGGCCCGCGAGCACCGTGGAGCTGGCGAAGCGCGCCGCCGGGCGCGGGGTGCGGTTCGTCGACGCGCCGGTGTCCGGCGGGCAGGCCAGGGCCGTCACCGGCGAGCTGTCGATCATGGTCGGCGGCGACGCGGACGCCGTCGAGCAGGTGCGGCCGCTGCTCGAGGCGATGGGTACGACCATCCAGCTCACCGGACCGGCGGGCTCCGGCCACGCCCTCAAGGCGCTCAACAACCTGCTCTCGGCCATCGGCCTCGCCGGGGCCGCCGAGGTGCTCACCACCGGCACCCGCTTCGGGCTCGACCCGAAGATCATGCTGGACGTCATCAACAGCTCCACCGGGCGCAACCACGCCACCCAGGTGAAGTACGAGCCCTACGTGCTGTCGGGCACCTTCGACTCCGGGTTCGCACTGTCGCTGATGGTCAAGGACCTGCGCACCGCGCTGCAGATCGCCGAGGACACGGGCACGCCCACCCCGGTGGCGCGCGCCGTGGTAGACGCGGCGGCGCAGGCCCTGGACGACACCCCGGAGCCGGGGGCCGACCACACCGTGCTCGCGCGGTGGATCGCCGCGAAGGCGGGCGTCGACCTCGCCGAGTCCGCGGGCCGCGCTACGGCTCCATGAGGTCGAGCAGCCCCTCCAGGGGCGTCGAGATGCTGTCCGGTCGCCAGATCACGGCCAGCTCCACGTGGTGGTTCCCCTCGTCCAGGGAACGCAGCACCACGCCCTGACGGCGCAGCGTCGCCGCCGACGACGGCACCACCGCCAGCCCGATGCCCGCGGCCACGAGCCCGAGCACCGTCTGCACGAGCCACACGCCGCGCTGGGCCACGCGTGGCGCGATCCCGGCCTCGGCGAAGAGCGCCGTGATCGCGGCGTGCAGGCCGGGCACGTCGTGCCGTGCGGGGAGCACGAACGGCTCGTCCGCGACGTCGGCGAGCGCCACCGCACCGGCCGCGCCCGCCGGATGGCCCTCGGGGAGGGCGAGCAGCAGCTCCTCGGAGGCGAGGTGGCGCTGCGCCAGATCGGGCTCGCCGACCGGCGGGTAGAGCACCCCGACGTCGAGGCGGCGCTCCTGCACGGCGCGCAGCAGCGCGTCGGGCGTCATCTCGCGCAGGCCCAGCTCGACGGCCGGGTGCGCGGCGCGGAAGCGGCGCAGCAGGTCGGGCAGCACGCCGTTGATCGCCGAGGGGACGAACCCGACGGCCAGCCTGCCGACCGTGCCCTCGCCGATGCCGCGCACCATCCGCACGGTCTCGTCGAGGTCGCCGAGCAGGCGTCGAGCCTCGGGGAGCAGGGCGGCGCCCGCCGCGGTGAGCCGGATGCTGCGGCGGGAGCGGTCGAACAGCGGGGTGCCGATCTCCCGTTCCAGGAGCGCGATCTGCTGGCTGAGCGGGGGCTGGGCCATGTGCAGGCGCTGCGCGGCGCGGGTGAAGCTCAGCTCCTCCGCCACCGCCACGAAGTACCCGAGCCGCCGGTAGCGCACGACAACATCTTATATGCGGATCGTTCCGTTTCAGACGAAGCAGATGTTGGACGTATGGGTCGGCGCCGTGGTCAGCTCGTCACATGTCCACACTCGCCGAGCGGGTCACCGTCGACGTCGCCGAGGCGGTGGCGCGCATCCCGGACGGCGCCACCGTCATGGTCGGCGGCTTCGGCCTGGTCGGGGCCCCGCTCACCCTGATCGAGGGCCTCCTCACGCACACGACCGCCGGGAACCTCACCGTCATCAGCAACAACCTGGGGGAGCCCGGGCGCGGGCTGGGCCGGCTGCTGCTCGAGGGCCGGGTCCGCAAGGCCGTCGGGTCCTACTTCACCAGCAACCCCGACGTCGTCGCGGCCTACCAGGAGGGCAGGCTGGAGATCGACCTGCTGCCCCAGGGCACCCTCTCCGAGGCGATCCGCGCAGGCGGCGCCGGGATCGGCGGCTTCTACACCCGCACCGGCTGGGGCACCGCGCTCGGCGAGGGCCGCGACGAGCGGATCATCCGCGGCGAACCGCACATCTACCAGGAGAGCCTGCGCGCCGACGTCGCGCTCGTGCGCGCCCGGGCGGCCGACGAGCTGGGCAACCTCGTGTACTCGAAGACCGCGCGCAACTTCAACCCCGACATGGCCACCGCAGCCGACCTCGTGATCGCCGAGGTCGACGAGGTGGTGCCGGTCGGCGCGCTCGACCCGGAGGCCGTCGCGACCCCCCACCTGTTCGTCGACGCGGTGGTGCTCAGCCGATGAGCGAGATCCAGCACCGGATCGCGGCGCGCGTGGTCCCGCACATCCGCCAGGGCGCCGTGGTCAACCTCGGCATCGGCATCCCCACGCTCGTGGCCGACCACCTGCCCCCCGGCCACGTCGCGCACCTGCAGACCGAGAACGGCCTGCTCGGCGTCGGCCCCACCCCACCGCCCGACCAGATCGACCCGGACCTCGTGCACGCGGGCAAGCAACCCGTCACCGCCCGGCCCGGCGCCTCCTACTTCGCCAGCTCGGCCTCGTTCGGAATGATCCGCGGCGGCCACGTCGAGGTCGCGGTGCTCGGCGCCCTCCAGATCGACGCCGCCGGCCGCATCGCGAACTGGGCCATCCCCGGCAAGCCCGTGCTCGGCGTCGGCGGCGCCATGGACCTCCTCGTCGGAGCCCGCACCGTCGTCGTCGCCACCACCCACACCGCGAAGGACGGCTCCCCGAAGATCGTGCCGGAGTGCACGTTCCCCCTCACCGCCCAACGCCCCGTCGACGTCGTCGTCACCGAGGCGGCGACCTTCCGCACCGACGAGGACGGCCTCGTGCTCGTCGACCTCGCCACCGGCACCACCGTGGAGTGGGTGCGCGCGCACACCACGGCCCCCTTCCGCGTGGAGCTGGCCGAAGAACCGCTGGCGGCGGCGGGGCAGTAGAACGCGCTGGACCGGCGATCATGGGGTCTGGTGTGCTGCTCGCGCTGATCAACATGAGATCAGCAGCGCCTGGAGGTGGCGGCGACTGCGTTGGCGTACTGCTCAGGTGGCACCGCCGCTCCGGACCTTGAGCAGCGCGGGACCGCTCTGCCCACGCGAGTCGGACCTGGTGGTCGTGGCCTGTGCTCTGAGGTGCTGCTCACGCGGATCTTCGGCGGTGAGCAGTACGTGGGGGTGGTGGTGGCCGCGCTGGTGTGCGTCTCGGCACGTGCGGCCGGCGTCAGCTCGCCTCGGCGAGCGCGGGGGCGCGGAAGGCGGCGAAGGTGGTGCGCCGGCGCAGCCGGAACCCGAGGGACTCGTAGAGCCGGATGGCGGTGACGTTGGTGCCGGCGGCGTGGAGGAACGGGGTCTCGCCGCGCGCGCGGATCCCGTGGACGAGGGCGCGGACCAGCGTCGTGGCGAGGCCGTGGCCGCGGTGCTCGGGCGCGGTGCAGACGGCGCTGATCTCGGTCCACCCCGGCGGGTGGAGCCGCTCGCCCGCCATCGCGACGAGCTCGCCGTCGCGGCGGATCCCGAGGTACGTGCCGAGCTCCACGGTGCGGGGCCGGAAGGGGCCGGGGTCGGTGCGCTCCACGAGCGCGAGCATCTCGGGGACGTCCGCGGCCCCGAGCACGACCGCGTCGGGCGCCGGGGCCGGGGTGACGCCGTCGTCGACGAGCTGGACGCCCTCGCCCTCGAACAGCACCTCCCAGCCGGGTGGTGGCTCGCGGCGCGGGCCGGACACCGTCACCGAGCCGCCGGGCCCGACGAGTTCGGTGGCCGCGACCCAGTCGGCGGGTGCGGGCTCGGGGGGCATGGCGGCGAAGGGGGAGACGTCCGGCGGGTAGCGCAGCACCCGGCCGATCCGCTCCGCGAAGTGGGCGTGCGGGCCGAGCAGGGCGGCCATGGCCGGGTTGTCGAGCGGGTGGGGCACCGCGGGCACGTCGCCGACGCTACCGCCGGCGTCGCCGACCCGGCCGTGACAGTGATCACGGTCGGCGACATGCTCGTAGCGCGTCCACCTGCGAGGAGCCGCCGTCGTGTCCGTCCAACCGTTCCCCGAGCTCGACCACGCCCTCCTCGAGGAGGAGGCCGTCGACCTGGTGCGGGAGCTGATCCGGATCGAGACGGTCGGGGGCGGTGAGGCGCCGGCCGCGCGGCTGGTCGGCGAGCGCCTGGCGGAGGTCGGGGTCGTGGGCGAGTACGTCGAGCCGGCGCCGGGGCGCGGCAACCTGGTGGCGCGGTTCCCGGGCCGGGACCCGGCGGCGGGCGCGCTGGTGGTGCACGCCCACCTGGACGTGGTGCCTGCGGTGGCGCCCGACTGGTCGGTGCCGCCGTTCGCCGCCGAGGTCTGCGACGACCCCGAGCACGGTGAGGTCCTGTACGGGCGCGGCGCCGTGGACATGAAGGGGTTCGCGGGCACGGTGGTGGCCGCGGTGCGGGCGCTGCGGCGGGCCGGGGTGGTGCCGCGGCGCGACCTCGTGCTCGCGTTCGTCGCCGACGAGGAGGCGGGCGGGCGGTGGGGCGCGCAGTGGCTGGTGGAGAACCGGGCCGCCTGGTTCGCGGGTGCCACGGAGGCGATCGGGGAGGTCGGCGGCTTCTCGGTGCCCGTGCCGGGAGGTGGCCGGGTGCGCCGGGCGTACCTGCTGGCGACCGCCGAGAAGGGTGTCGGGTGGGGGATCCTGCGGGCCCGCGGCGCCGCCGGGCACGCCTCCCGGCCGACGCGCGACAACCCGGTGGCGCGGATCGCGCGTGCCGTGACGGCCCTGCACGACCACGAGTTCCCGGTGCGGCGCACCGAGGCGACGGCTGCGTTCCTCGCCGCGTTCGGTGAGCTCACCGGCCGCGACCTCAGCGGGGACGGTCCCGGCCTGCGGCGCGAGCTGGACCGGCTCGGGTTCGTCGGGGACATCGTCGGGGCGGGGCTGCGCCACACGGTCACGCCGACCGTCCTCGCGGCGGGGGAGAAGGCGAACGTGATCCCGGGCGAGGCGGTGGCCGAGGTCGACGCGCGGATCCTGCCGGGCGGCGAGGACGAGGTCGAACGCGAGGTCGTGCGGCTGGCGGGGGAGGGAGTGGCGGTCGAGTGGAAGTCGATGCCGCCGACCGCCGCGCCCGTGGACGGCCCGCTCGTGGACGTGCTGCGGGCGGCGGTGGCCGCCGACGACCCGGCCGGGGTCGTGCTGCCCTACCTGCTGCCGGCGTCCACCGACAACAAGCACCTGGCGCGGCTCGGCATCGCCGGGTACGGCTTCACACCGTTGCGTGTGCCCGACGGCTTCGACGTGTTCGGCCGCTTCCACGCGGTGGACGAGCGGGTGCCGCTGTCGGCGCTGCGGTTCGGCGCCCGCGTGACCGCGCGGATCCTCGCGACGGCGTGACCGCCGGTTCAGTCCTGGCGGAGCAGTCCGACGTCGGAGACCGCCGCGATGTGCGCGGCCATCGCCGCCCCGGCCGCGGCGGCGTCGCCCCGGCGGATCGCGTCGGCCACCTTGCGGTGGGCCTCGAGCGACTCGCTCGGCCGGCCCGGTTGCGCGAGCGACTCGATCCGCGTCTCCCGGATCAGCTCCGAGATCTCCGCCATCATGCGCCCGAGGAGCCCGGAGTGGGCCGCGGCCGTGACGGCGGCGTGGAAGAGCTCGTCGCCTGCGACGCCGCGCCCGCCGCCGGCCACGTCCTCGGCCATGGCGTCCAGGGAGTGGTCGATGGCGTCGAGGTCGGCGTCGGTGCGCCGCTCGGCGGCGAGCGCCGCGAGCTTGACCTCGAGGGCCTCCCTCGCCTCGATCACCTCGCGCAGCCGGTTGCGGCGTGCGCCGATCGCAGCGAGCACCTGCCGCTCTGGCGGGATGTCGAGGATGACGGCGCCGTCGCCGTGGCGGACGTCGATCACGCCCTGGACCTCGAGGGCCACGAGGGCCTGGCTCACCGACGCCCGGCTGACGGCCAGCTGGGCGGCGAGGTCGCGTTCGGGGGGCAGCCGGTCGCCGACCTGCAGGCCCTCCACCTGGATGTGGTCGAGGAGCCGCTCCACGAGCTGTTCGTAGAGCCGGGGACGGACGAAGGGGCGCAACGCGTCGTTGCCGCGTCGGCGGGTCTTCGGCACAGGGATCGATACCTTCCACGGGCAGGGTCCCTGCGAGTATAGGTGTCTGATTGGCTCGGCCACCGATCCTCATCGCGTGGCGGAATAGTGGCGGGGCTCACGGGCGCTGATCCACTCATGGCGACCACCTTCTCCGTGACCTGGGACTACCGCTGCCCGTTCGCCCGCAACGCCCACGAGCACCTCCTCACCGGCCTCGCCGCGGGCGCCGACTGGGACGTGCGTTTCCTCCCGTTCTCCCTCGGCCAGGCCCACGTCGAGGAGGGCGGGGTGAGCGTCTGGGACGACCCCGGTTCGGACTCCGGGATCCTCGCCCTGCAGGTCGGGGTCGTGGTGCGCGACGAGTACCCCGATCTGTTCCCCGGCGTCCACCGCGCCCTGTTCGCCGCGCGGCACGACGAGGGCCTGCACCTGGAGGAGCGGGCCGTGGTCGAGAAGGTGCTCACCGACCAGGGTGCCCCGGCGGCCGCCGTGTTCGAGCGGGTCGACTCGGGCGCCGCGCTCGCCGCCGTGCGCGACGAGCACGAGGGCCACGTCGCCTCGCACACCGTGTGGGGCGTGCCCACCTTCATCGCGGGCGACGAGGCCGTGTTCGTGCGGCTGATGGACCGCGCGCCGGTGGGCAGCGACCCGGCACCGTCGATCCGGGCCGTCGAGCGGGTGGTCGACCTGCTCACCGGCTGGCCCGAGCTCAACGAGTTCAAGCACACGGTGGTGCGCCGCTGACGCCGGGCTGTCGGGTCAGGAGGCGGCCTTGCGCGGCAGGCCGGGCGGGTTCACCTCGGAGTCGGCCACGGCCTCGCTCGTGAGCTTCCAGCGCTCCAGCACCTCGGCGTAACGGCCGTCCGCGATCACCGTGTCGAGTGCCTGCTCGAGCGGGGCGACGAGGCCGTTGTCCTTGCGGGTCATGGCGGCGATGTCGGCCTCGACGTCGCCGCCGCCCGACACCGACCCGACGATCTTGGTGGTGCCGCTGACGGCGGCGTGGTAGGCGAGCGACGGGTTCGGCCCGAAGTAGGCGTCGATGCGGCCCGAGTCGAGCGCCAGGTAGTAGTCGCCCACGTTCTGGTAGTACTGGAACTCCACGGGCGCGAGCCCGGCGGCGCGGTTCTGCTCGTCCCAGCGCAGCAGGATCTCCTCCTGGTTGGTGCCCGAGCTCACCGAGATCGTGAGGCCGGCGACGTCCTTCGGCTCCGCGATCCGCTCGATCCCCGAGTCGGTGCGCACCTCGAACGACACGGTGTCAACGCGGTAGGTCGCGAAGTCGTACTTGTCCTTGCGCTCCTCGGTCACCGTGATGTTCGAGAAGCCCGCGTCGTACTGGCCCGATTCGATCGCGAGGAACAGGTTCTCCCACGACGTCGGCTCCAGGCGCAGTTCGAGGCCGAGGACGTCGGCCACCAGCTGCGCGATGTCCGGCTCGGCGCCGATCACGGTGGTGTCGTCGTCGGCGCGGAACGACAGCGGCGGGTTGCCCGCGCCGGTGGTTCCGACGACCAGCTCTCCGCGCTCCCGGATCGGCTGCGGCACCAGCGCGGCGATCGCGTCCACCTTCTCGGCGCGCACGCGGTTCTGCTCCGGGCTCGTGTTCACGGCGGCGCCCGCGGGGGCCGATGGCGCCCCGGTCTGGTCGGGGTCGGGCCCGGCGCACGCGACGGACGCGAGCGCGAGCAGCGCTGCGGCGACGATCGATCTTGAAAGCCTCGACACGGGTTCCTCCGGTATCGGTGACGGGCGGGGTGTCAGTGGCGAACGGCCCCGAGGAACGCGCGGGTGCGCTCCTCGCGGGGGGAGTCGAGTACCTGCGCGGGCGGGCCCTGCTCGACGATGCGGCCCGCGTCGAGGAACACCACCGTGTCGGCGGCCTCCCGGGCGAAGCCGATCTCGTGGGTGACGACGACCATGGTGGTGCCGGTGCGCGCGAGGTCGCGCATCACGTCGAGCACCTCGCCGACGAGCTCGGGGTCGAGCGCGGAGGTCGGCTCGTCGAACAGCACGAGCTTCGGGCGCAGCGCGAGCGCCCGCGCGATCGCGACGCGCTGCTGCTGGCCGCCCGACAGCCGCCGCGGGTACTCGTCGGCCTTGTCGGAGAGCCCGACGCGGTCGAGGAGCTCGCGCGCGTGCGCGGTGGCCTCGGCGCGGTCGCGGCGCTGCGCCGACACCGGTGCCTCCACCACGTTCTCCAGCACGGTGAGGTGGCCGAACAGGTTGAAGCTCTGGAAGACGAACCCGATGTGGGTGCGCCGGCGCAGGACGTGGCGTTCCGGGAGCTCGTGCAGGCGGGTGCCGGAGCGGCGGTAGCCCATGAGCTCGCCGTCGACGAGCACGAAGCCCTTGTCGACCTTCTCCAGGTGGTTGATCGCCCGCAGCAGGGTCGACTTGCCCGAGCCCGACGGCCCGAGCAGCACGGTGACCTCGCCGGGCCGCACGGTGAGGTCGACACCGCGCAGCACGTCCAGGGCCCCGAAGCTCTTGTGGACGCCGCGCAGCTCCACCATCGGCGTGCTCATTCCGCCCCCCTGCGCAGGCCGGCCCGCAGCCGCTGCAGCGGGGTGGGCGGCAGCGTCCGCTGCGTGCCGCGGGCGTAGTGGCGCTCGACGTAGAACTGCGCGATCGACATGACCGTGGTGAGCGCGAGGTACCAGATGGCCGCCACCAGCAGCAGCGGGATCACGCGCCCGTTGCGCGTGTAGATCACCTGCACCTGGTAGAAGAGCTCGGACAGCGCCATGATGTAGACCACCGACGTGCCCTTGACCAGGCCGATCAGCTCGTTGCCCGCCGTCGGCACGATCGTGCGCATGGCCTGCGGCAACTGGATCCGGAGGAACTGGCGCAGCCTCGGGATGCCCAGCGCGGCGGCGGCCTCGAGCTGGCCCGGGTCCACCGCGAGGAAGCCGGCGCGCACCACCTCCGCGGCGTAGGCGGCCTGGTGCAGCGCGAGCCCGAGCACCGCCGCCGTGACGGGGCTGACCAGGTCCATCGTGCCGAACTCGACGAACGTCGGCCCGAACGGGATGCCGAACCCGATCGTCCGGTACAGCAGCGCGAGGTTGTACCAGAACAGCAGCTGCAGGATCAGCGGCACCGAGCGGAAGATCCAGGTGTAGGTCCAGCTCACCGCCCTCAGCAGCGGGTTGGCCGACATCCGCATCACCGCGAGCACGGTGCCGAGGGCGAACCCGACGACGATCCCGAGCACGGTGAGCTGCAGCGTGAGGGCGACCGACCGCAGGATCGACGGGGCGAACAGGAACTGCCCGACCGTGGGCCAGTCCCACGCCGGGTTGGTCACCAGCGCGTTGATCGCCATCGCGACCAGCACCGCCACCACCGCCGTCGCCACCCACCGCCACGGGTGCCGGGCGGGCACGACGGTGAAGCCGTGGCCGGGGTCGGCCGCAACGGGAGCGGGCGCGACGTCCCTCGAGAGCGTCACGGCGCGATCTCCTTCTCGAACGGGTGCGGGCCGATCCGCTCGGGCGGGAGGCCGGTGTCGTAGAGCGGGGTGTAGCCGGCGGCCAGGTAGAGGCCCTTCGCCTCGGGCTGGCGCGGGCCGGTGGTGAGGTAGATCCGCCGGTACCCCCGCTCGGCGATCTCCCGCTCGAGCTCGGCCAGCACGCGGCGGGCCAGGCCGCGGCGCCGGTGCGCCGAGTGCGTCCAGATCCGCTTCAGCTCGGCCGTGCGCGCGTCGTAGCGGCGGAAGGCGCCGCCCGCCACCGGCTCCCCGTCGGAGAGCAGGAGCAGCAGGCCGCCGTCGGGCGGGCCGAACTCCTGCACGCCGCGGCGCATCTCCTGCGCCAGGTCGCCCAGCGTGTGGCCGTAGCGGGTGGAGTACTCGCGGTCGAGTTCGGCGAGCAGCGGCAGGACGAGCGGGTCGGTGTAGGCGACCAGCCGGACGTCGAGTGCCGGTGCACTCATCGGATCCTCCGAGAAAAGGCATGGGTGAACGGCCGCGACCGCGGCAGGGTGAACGGGAATTGCGCAGGATCAACAACAGCGCATGCGCAACGATATGTCGAGACTCATCCCGCTTGTCAAGTACGCTGGTTCTCGCGTCGAATGACCGAACAATTCGGGGAAAGAAATGGAATCATGTCCAGCGGCGCAGCAGCCGGCGTTCGGCCACCCCGAGGAGGCCGTCGGTGGCCTTGCCGATCAGTGCGAGCAGCACGATCGCGAGCAGCAGGATGTCGGTGCGGCCGGTGTTCTGGCTGTCGATCAGCAGGAAGCCGAGCCCGATCGAGGAGGCGATCAGCTCGGCGGCCACGAGGAACAGCCAGCCCTGCGCGAGCCCGAGCCGCAGGCCCGCCAGCGCGCCCGGGGCGATCGCGGGCAGCTGGATCTGCAGGAACAGGCGCACCCCGGTGCGCCCGTAGGCGTGGCCGACCTCGACGAGGTGGCGGTCGACGTGGGCGAGCGCGGCCGACACCGTGGTGTAGACGGGGAAGAACGCACCGATCGCGACGAGCGTGATCTTCGGGGTCTCGCCGATCCCCAACCAGAGCAGCAGCAGCGGCACCCATGCCAGCGACGGCACCGCCCGCAGCGCCTGGATCGACGGGGCCAGCAGGGTGCGCGCGCGCCGGGAGAGGCCGACCAGGCCGCCGAGCACGAGCCCGGCGACGGCCCCGAACGCGAAGCCGAGCAGCACGCGCTGGGTGCTGATCGCGATGTGCAGCCACAGCTCGCCGCGGCCGATCAGTTCCCCGAGCGCGGCGACCACGGCGCCGGGGGTGGGCAGCTGCGACGGCGAGAACTCGCCGGACGTCGCCAGGAGCTGCCAGCCGAGCAGGAACAGCACCGGGACGACGAGGCCGAGCAGCACGGTGCCCGCGAGACCGCGGGCCCGGCGCGCGCGGACCGCCGGTTGGCGCGGCGGTGCCGCTGGGCGATCGGTGAGCGTCACGACCCGGCCGGTCCGCCCGTCGCCGCCGCGGCGAACTTCGGCTCGAAGAGGGTGTCGAGCGCGGTCTGCGCCTCCTGCTCCGAGCGCACGAGCCCTTCGGAGACGAGCAGCGGCAGCAGCCGGGCCAGCACGGTGCGCTGCGGCTCGCCGGGCGCCGGGTCGATGTCGAGCTGGGTGCGGGTCAGGAGCTGCTGGCGCGCGATCTCGGGCTTGATGCTCGCCGCCGTGGCGAGGGTCTGCACCGCGGCGTCGGGGTTCTCCTGGATCCAGGCGCGGGCGCGTTCATATGCGTTCACGACGGCCTGCGCCACCTCCGGCTTCTCCTCCAGGAAGTCCTCGTTCGCGTTGAGCAGGCCGTAGGAGTTGAAGTCGAGGTTGCGGTAGATCAGCCGCGAGCCCGCCTCCAGCTCGGTCTGCGCCATGAACGGGTCGAGACCGGCCCACGCGGCGACGTCACCGCGCTCCAGGGCGAGCTTGCCGTCGGAGTGCTGCAGGTTGACGATCTCCACGTCGGACGCGGACAGGCCGGCCTGGGCGAGGGTCTGCATGAGGAAGAAGTACGGGTCGGTGCCCTGGGTGGCCGCGATCTTCTGCCCGCGCAGCCCGCTCGGGTCGGTGATCGTGGAGTCGCGCGGGACGACGATCGCCGACCACTCCGGACGGCTGTAGACGTCGATCGAGCGGATCGGAGAGCCGTTCGCCCTGGCCAGCAGGGCGGGCGTGCCCGCGGTGGAGCCGATGTCGATCGCGTCGGCCCGCAGGTTCTCGTTGGCCTTGTTGCTGCCCTGCGAGAGCACCCACTCGACCGAGCCGGGGCCGAACTCCTGCTCCAGCCAGCCCTGCTCCTTGATCACGAGGCTCTCGGGGTTGTAGTACGCGTAGTCCAGGCGCACCTGGACGCCGGTCTCGGGCTGCTCGCCGACCGAGCCGTCGGTGCTCTCGCCGGAGACGCACGCGGTGAGCAGGCCCAGTGACGTGCCCAGGGCGGCGAGGAGGAGGAGCGGGCGGCGCATCGTGTTCTCCGGAGGTCAGGGGTGCGAGTTCAGGACTGGGGGTGGTGGCGGGGGACGCCGAGCCGGTCGAGCAGCTCGACGCGCAGCGCCGCGAGCACGGGGTCGGCCCGGTCGCGGGGGCGGTCGCCGGGCACGTCGAGCGCGTAGGCGGTCCCGGCGGCCGCTCCCGGGTGCGGCGGCGCGAGCACGACCACGCGGTCGGCGAGCTGCAGCGCCTCGTCGACGTCGTGGGTGACCAGCAGGACGGTGGCGCCCGCGGCGCGCTGCAGGTCGTCGACGAGGTCCTGCATGCGCAGGCGGGTGAGCGCGTCCAGCGCGGCGAACGGCTCGTCGAGCAGCAGCACGCCGGGCCTGCGCACGAGCGCCCGCGCGAGTGCGGTGCGCTGGGCCATCCCGCCGCTGACCGCGCGCGGCCGGTACCCGGTGAAGGCGGCGAGCCCGACGAGCTCGAGCGCGCTCTCGACCTCGGCGCGGCGCTCACCGCGCGAGCCGCCGTCCGGGAGGCCGAACGCCACGTTCTCGGCGAGCGTGCGCCACGGCAGCAGGCGCGGCTCCTGGAAGACGACGGCCGCGCGCGGGTCGATCCCGTCGACCCGCGCACCGTCGATCAGCACCTCGCCCGAGGTCGGGCGGTCGAGGCCGGCGACGAGCCGCAGCAGTGTGGACTTCCCGCAGCCGGACGCCCCGAGCAGCGCGACGACCTCACCGGCGGCGACGTCGAGGTCGATGCCGTCGAGGACGGGGTGGTCGCCGAAGGCCCGGCCGACGCCGCGGAGCGCGACGGGGGCGGCGGCCACCCGGGTGGTGGTCTGCACGAGGAGTTCCTTGTCGGGGGAGGGACTGGGCCGTTACCCGCGACAGGCGGCGCTCACCCCGTATCCGAGGTCGAGCCACAGCCGCGCGGCGAGGGCCTCGCCCGTTCCGCGGTCCGTGTGCGCCACGGCGGCACGCTATGCGGCGCACACCCCTCGGAGCAACTCCGGTGACGCGGATCATGCGCTCTTGTCGCCCCGCCCGGCCGCCCTTAGCGTCGTTCCCATGGTGGGAACGCCGTTGGTGGCGCGCCGTTTTCTCGATCTGATGCGAGTGCGCAGCGCACGGTGTCGTTCGTGCCGTCGGAATTGACCAGACATTTTCCGGCCCGATCCCATCCCGGGAGGCGGATATGCCCGAACACATTCATCTCGCGGTCGCGCTCGACGGCGCCGGGTGGCACCCGGCCGCGTGGCGGGAGCCCGCGGCGCGCCCGCGCGAGCTGTTCTCCCCGCGGTACTGGACCGACCTGGTGCGCACCGCGGAGCGCGGCCTGCTCGACCTCGTGACGATCGACGACACGCTCGCCCTCCAGACCGGCACGCGCGGGGTGCCCGACGAGCGGGTGGACCAGGTGCGCGGCCGGCTCGACGCGCTGCTGGTGGCGTCGTTCCTGGCGCCGCTGACCAGCCGGATCGGGCTCGTGCCCACGGTGACGACCACCCACACGGAGCCGTTCCACGTCTCGAAGGCCCTCGCCACCCTCGACCACAACTCGCGCGGGCGGGCCGGCTGGCAGGTGCGGGTGTCGGCGCAGCCGGCCGAGGCGGCGCACTTCGGCCGGCGCTCGGTCCCCGGGTGGGACGCCGCCCGGCTCGGCACGGATGAGCTGCCCGCCGAGCTGGCCGACCTGTTCGACGAGGCGGCCGACGTGGTGGAGGTCGTGCGCAGGCTCTGGGACTCGTGGGAGGACGACGCCGAGATCCGCGACGTGGCCACCCGCCGGTTCATCGACCGGTCGAAGGTGCACCGCATCGACTTCGAGGGCCGGTTCTTCTCCGTGCGCGGGCCCTCCATCACGCCCCGCCCGCCGCAGGGCCAGCCGGTGGTGGCCGTGCTCGCGCACCGCCGCGTGCCCTACGAGCTGGCGGCCCGCTCCGCCGACCTCGTGTTCGTCACGCCGACCCCGGCCCGGGGCGCCGAGGCGGTGCTCGGCGACGTGGCTGCGGCCGTGGCCGCCGTGGACCGCACGGAAGAGCCGCTGCACGTCTACGGCGACGTCGTCGTGGCGCTGGACGGGCCGGGGGAGAGCGGCGCGGACCGGTTGCGCCGCCTCGACGACGTGGCGGGCGAGCCGTACACGTCCGACACCACGGTGTTCGGCGGGTCGGCCGCCGAGCTCGCCGACCTCATCGCCTCGTGGCACGCGCTCGGTTACCGCGGGGTGCGGCTGCGGCCCGCCGCGCTGCCCGACGACCTCGACCGGATCGTCACCGACCTCGTGCCCGAGCTGCAACGGCGCGGGCTGCACCGCGCCGCGTACCCGGAGGACTCCTCCCTGCGCGGGCTGCTGGGCCTGCCGACCACCGTCCCCAACCGCTACGCGGAGGTCCGCTGACATGAGCGCCCGCAAGCAGATCATCCTCGGCGCCTACCTGGGCGGCGTGAACCACCACACCGCCTGGTGGCACCCCGACGCGGGGAGCCAGATCGACTTCTCCACGTTCGAGCACACCGCCCGCACGGCCGAGCGCGGCAAGTTCGACTTCTTCTTCCTCGCGGAGGGTCTCGCCCTGCGCGAGCGGGCGGGGAAGGTGTTCGACCAGGACATCATCGGCCGGCCGGACACGCTGCCGGTGCTCGCGTCGCTCGCGGCCGTCACCACGCACCTCGGCCTGGCCGGTACGATCAACGCGACGTTCAACGAGCCCTACGAGCTGGCCCGGCAGTTCGCCACTCTCGACCACCTCTCGGGCGGGCGCACGGCCTGGAACGTCGTCACCTCGTTCGACGCGTTCACGGGGCAGAACTTCCGCCGCGGCGGGTTCCTCGACCGCTCCCAGCGCTACGAGCGCGCCGCCGAGATGATCGAGGCGCTGCGCACGCTGTGGGACTCGTGGGACGACGAGGACCTGGTGGCCGACCCCGGGAGCGGCCGGTTCCTCGGGCGCCCCGACGCGGGCGCCTTCGCGATCAGCGGCACGCAGTTCGACGTCCACGGCCGGTTCACCGTGCCCCGCAGCCCGCAGGGCCGCCCGGTGATCCTGCAGGCGGGTGTCTCCCCGCAGGGGCGCGACTTCGCGGCCCGCCACTCGGACGCGATCTTCTCCCCGTACGGGAAGCTCCCGGAGGCCGCGGAGTTCTACCGCGACGTGAAGGCGCGGGCGGCGCGCTTCGGGCGCAATCCCGAGGACCTGAAAATCCTCCCGTCGGCGAGCTTCGTGCTCGGCGACACCGAGGCCGAGGCGCGGGAGCGCTACGAGGTGCTGCGGCGCGAGCAGATCACCGGCCAGACCGCGCAGATCCTCCTCGAGCAGGTCTGGAACCGCGACCTGTCCGGCTACGACCCCGACGGCCCGCTGCCCGACGTCGACCCGGACCCGGAAGCGCCGCCGATCATCCAGGGCCGCGCCTTCGTCCACCAGGACCGCTTCGAGACGGTGGCGCGCTGGCGCGAGATCGCCGAGGCGAAGAAGCTCAGCCTGCGCGAGCTCGTGATCGACCAGTTCGAGCGGGGCCCGTTCGTCGGCACGCCCGCGCAGGTGGCGCAGCAGATCGATGACTTCGTGCAGAACGACGGGTCGGACGGGCTGATCATCGGCTCGCACCTCGTGCCGTGGGGGCTCGACGAGTTCGTGGACGAGGTCGTGCCGCTGCTGCAGGAGCGCGGCTCGTTGCGCGCCGACTACCCGGACCCGGCGGGCGCCACCCTGCGCGACAACCTGGGCCTGCCGCCGTTGCCTCGCCACTCCGGGCGCGCGGCGGAGGCGGTATAGGAGGCGGCCGGAAACCGTGACGCCCGCGCCCCGCCCGGCCCGTACGGTGATCGGCATGCGGCCCTACCGATGGTGGATGGTCGCCGCACTCGCGGTCACCGCGACGGCCGGCTACGGGGTGCTGACGTACGCGTTCGCGGTGCTGCTGGTGCCGATGCAGGAGTCGCTGGGCGCCGACCGCACGGTCGTGACCGGCGCCCAGACCGTGTCGCTGCTGGCAGCCGCGGTCGCCGCGGTGCCCGCCGGGCGCTGGCTCGACCGGTGGGGCGGGCGCGCGCTCATGGTCGGCTGCTCCGTGCTCGCCACGCTGATGCTGTTCGGATGGTCGCAGGTCACCAGCGTGGCCGCGCTGTACGCGGTGTCGTTCGGGCTCGGCGTCGCGTCGGCGGGCGTGCTGTACGAGGCGGCGTTCGCCGTGGTGGTCACCTGGTTCCACGACGCCCGGCGCGGCACGGCGATGCTGGCGATCACGATCGTCGGCGGCTTCGCCTCGACGATCTTCATGCCGCTCACGGCCGTGCTCGTGGAGGCCTACGGCTGGCGGCAGGCGCTCGTCGTGCTCGCGGTGGTCTACGGCGGGCTCACCGTCCCGCTGCACCTGCTGGTCCGCAGGCCCCGCGATCTCGTACCGCAGCGCCGCGAGGCCCGGCAGAACACCGCGAGCGCCGTGCGCGACCCGGGGTACTGGCTGCTCAACGCGATCTTCGTCGCGCAGGGGATCGGCATCTTCGTGATCGGCGTGCACCTGGTCGCGTACCTGCGCGAGCTCGGGCACGCCCCGACCGTCGCCGCGAACGTGGCGGGCCTGCTCGGCGTCATGTCGGTCACCGGGCGGGTCGTGACGGCGGTGGCCGCCCGCCGGTACGGCATCGCCGTGGTGGCCGTCGTGTTCGTGCTCCAGGCGGCCGGGCTGGCGCTCCTGCCGGTGGTCGGGCACGGGCTGGGGGCGGCGATCGCGTGCGTGCTGGTGGTCGGGCTCGGTTTCGGTGTCAGCACCATCGCCCGCCCCGCGCTGCTCGCGGACCGGTACGGCGTGGCCGGCTTCGCCACCCTCGCGGGGCTCATGGCCGCGGTCCTCACCGTGACGAAGGCGCTCGCGCCGCTCGCCGCGGCGTGGGTGCGCACCGCCGCCGGGAGCTACACCCCGGTGATGGCGATCTCGGCCGCCTGCGGGCTCCTGGGCGCCGCCGGCCTGCTCGCCCTGCGGCCCGCACGCGCGTCGTAGCTCAGCCCTGCTGCTCCGGCCGCAGCCAGACCGTCCACCGCTCGATCGCGACGTACCCCAGCCGCTCGTAGACGGGCCGGCCGTCGTCGCTCGCGATGAGCACGGCGGGCACCGCCGGGTCGGCGAGCGTGGCCGCCGAGGCCACGGCGGCCCCAGCGCCGCGCCCGCGTGCCACGGGCAGGGTGGCGACGTACTCGACGATCGTCACGCCGGCGTGCTGGTGCGCCGCCGCCACCGCGGCGGGCTCGCCGTCCACCCGGGCGAGCCACACGCGGGTGGCGGGCTGCAGGAGGGACGGGTGGAGCAGGTCGCCGGGCGTCAACGGATCGAGGCCGGGCAGCGGGTAGCCCTCGACGAGCACCCGCTCGGCCACCGCGAGCTCGCCGGCGTCGTGCACCTCGCGCACCTCGACACCCGGCGGTGTCGGTGCGGCCGGCCCGCGCGCGGGGAACCGCGCCATCAGCGGCGGGTGCCCGACCAGGCCGAGCCCGAACGGGCGCAGGTCCGGGGTGGGCCACGCGCTCACCAGCAGGTAGGGCACGTGCGGCGGGAACAGGGTGCCGACCTCGGCCAGCACCTCGTCGGGTGCGGTCAGCGGCTGCAGGAGCAGGACCGGGTTGGTCAGCGCCCCGCGGTCGCCGATCCAGCCGGCGGCCCACCGCGGTCCGCTGCGGGCGGGCCGGCCCGCGGCCGTCGCGACGGTGGTCGACCAGGACGCGTGCACGAGCACGGCCTGCCGGACCAGGGTGTCCTCGGCCGGCACGTCGGGCTCCCAGCCGGTGGTCAGGTGCTGGTCCTCGGGCGGGAGGATCGATGCGCTCATGCGAGAAGCACTCGACGCCGACGCCCCCGGCGCTACGCGCCGGCCAGGTGCCCCACCAGGTGGTCGGCGAGGTCCCGGGCGTCGGCGCCCGCCCCGTCGATGAACGTCGACTTGCGGCGCCGCAGGAACGGCCAGCCCAGCACGTACAGACCCGGCCACGGGGTGACGCCGCCGTCGTGGCGCACCCGGCCCTTGCGGTCGAGGACCGGGACGTCGAGCCAGGACAGCTCGGGCCGCAACCCGGTGGCCCAGACGACGGAGCGGATCTCACCGCGGCCCAGGTCGAGGGTGAGCGGCGGCGGGTCGGGCACGCGGGTGGGCGCGAACCGCTCGCCCTCGCCGCCCGCCCAGCTGTCGATGCCGTCCAGCAATCGGCCGAGCTTCAGGTCCGCCAGCGCACACACGTTCGGCAGGGACCCGGAGAACTGCGCCACGCCGTCCCGGACCCCGGCCAGCCTGCCCACGAGCCGCACTCCCCGTTCGGTGAGGGCGTTGAGGTCGAGGGTGGCCCGCTCCGGCGACCCGACGAGCTGCATCGACGGGAGAGTACGGGCGCGCAGCAGGTCCGGTTGCTCGTCGTAGCGCTCGTCGAGGAGGCCGGTATCGTCCATCCAGGCGAGGATGTCGCGGCCGCGGTAGGTGCGCGGCGCCCGCACGTGCTCACCGACCGACAGGGTGACCGGCCGGCCGGACCGGTGCACCTCGTCGGCGATCTGGATCCCGCTGGCCGCCGCGCCGACCACGAGCACGCCGCCCTCGGGCAGCTGGTCGGGGTTGCGGTAGGCGTCCAGCGCGACCTGGGTGATCCCCTCCGGCATCCCGTCCGCCACCGCGGGCACGGACGCGGCGGTGAGGGCACCGGAGGCCAGCACCACGGTGCGCGCCTGCCACGGCCCCTGGTCGGTGTCGACCGTGAACCCGCCGTCGGGGTCCGGGCGCACCGCCGTGACCGTGGTGCCTGTGCGGACCGGTGCGGCCACCTCTTTCGCATAGGTCGCGATGAGGTCCACGACCTCGGGCCCGGCGAGGTAGCCGTCGGGGTCGTCGCCGCGGTAGCCGTACCCGGGCAGGCGGGTCATCCAGTTCGGGGTGAGCAGCCGCAGCGAGTCCCAACGCTGGGTGCGCCACGAGTGCGCCACCTCACCGCGCTCGAGCACGACGTGGTCGATCGCCCGCTCGGTGAGGCGGCGGCTCATGGCCAGGCCGCTGTGGCCCGCCCCGACGACGACCGTGGTCGTCCTCTGCATCCGCGGATCAGCCCGCCGTCGAGTCCGACACGGACACGGTGACGTTCGTGGGGTTGGTGAGGATGTCGTAGACCGCGGAGCGCTTCTGCGACTGCGCCACGAGCGCCTTGATGTCGTCGGCGGAGGCGTCGGCGTCGATGTCGTAGTGCACCTTCACCCCGCCGAAGCCGTTGCGGACCTCCGGGTCGGCGCCGAGGATCCCGTGCACGTCCATGTCGGCCTCGATGGTGGCGTTCACCGACCGCAGCTGGATCTGCCGCTGCTGGGCCACGGAGGCGATGCCCGCGGTGAGGCAGCTGCCCAGCGCCACCAGCACGTACTCGACCGGGGTGGCGCCGTTGTCCTCGGCCGCGAACGCGAGCGGGTGGTCGGCGTCGTAGGTGAAGACGGTCTTGTGGCGCTGCTCGTCGCTGAACCCGTGGAAGGTCTCCACCGTGGAGCGGCTGTGGGTGCCGTTGACCCAGGAGACCGTGGTGCGCCATTGGAACTCGGCGATCTCCGGGGTGTCGGGCAGCGCGTTGCGCACCCCGAGCAGGGCTTCGACGTTCACACCGTTGTCGACGGGGGCACCGGTCGTGGTCATGCGTTCCTCCGGTTCGAGCGCGTACGCGACCCAGTGGTGCGCACGCGGGGGACTTGCGGGAAAGGGAGAAGTCAGCGCGGGAGGCGACACGCGCTGGTGCAGACCAGGCAGTGGTCCACGTGCCGACGGCGCACGAGGAGGGAGCCGTCGACCATGGGCATTTCGTACCAGACCGCGGCGGCGAAGACCAGTACGTCAGAGGGTGCGTGGCCGGCCGGCGAGCGCCCCGGTGACGGCCTGGGCCACCACCACCGCGAGCAGCACGGCGAACGGCGCCGTCCAGCCGCCGGTGCTCTCGTGCAGCAGGCCGACGACGAACGGGCCGGTGCCCGCGATCACGTAGCCGATGCCCTGCGCCATCCCGGAGAGGTCGGCGGTGCGCGCGGCCGACGGCGCCCGCAGCGCGATCACGGTGAGGGCGAGGGAGAACACGCTCATCCCGAGCCCGAGCAGCAGCACCCAGGGCAGCGCCTGCCACGGCCCCGTGGTGGGCACCAGCAGGAACCCGAGCAGCCCCGCGGCCCCGCACGCGCTCAGCGCGAGGATCCACCCGCCCTGCCCGCGCGCCCGGCCCGCCAGCGGGGGCACGAGCAGGCTGACCGGCAGGGCGACGATCGAGAGGATCCCGAGCAGGAGCCCGGCCTCGGTGCGCTCGACCCCGCGGTCCATGAGGGCGAGCGGGAGCCAGTTCATCACGGCGAACGCCACGAAGGCCTGCAGCCCGAAGAACGCGGTGACGGTCCACGCGAGCGGCGACCGGAGCAGGGAGGGCCTGCTCTCCGGCTCGGCGCTCCCCGGCACGGCCGCTCGTGCCGACGCCGCCGCGGGGCGGCCCCACGCGGCCCAGCCGGCGAGTGCGAGGGCGCCGAGCGTCGCCCAGCTCGCGAGGGCCGGGCGCCAGCCACCGAGGCCGGTGGCCAGCAGCGGGGTGAGGGCGAATCCGAGCGTGGCCCCGGCCTGCAGCGCTGCCGTGTAGAGGCCGGTGACGAGGCCGATCCGGGCGGGGAAGCCGGCCCGCACCACCACCGGGACGAGCACCCCCGCGATCGCGACCCCGCTCGTCGCGATCACGGTGGCGGCGATCATCAGGGCCGGGCCGCCGAGCACCCGCACCACCAGCCCGGCCGTCACGGCAACGAGCGCGACCGCGATCGCCCCGCGCAGCCCGACGCGACGCGCCAGGCGGGGCGCGAGGGCACCCGCCGCGGCGAGGCAGAGCACCGGCACGGTGGTGAGCAGCCCGACCCATCCGGCCGATGCCGCGTACGCGGTCCGCGTCTGGTCCAGCACCGGCCCGACGCTCGTGATCGCCGGGCGGAGGTTGCACGCCACGACGACCACGGCGAGGGCGAGCAGGAGCGACCCGCTCGCGGTCCGACCGGTCCGGGTCGTCGGTTGTGCCACGTCCGACATCCTCGCAGCAGGTGCCCCGACGTAGCGTGAGCGAGTGGATCTCGAACTGAACGGGAAGCGGGCGATCGTCACCGGCGGCAGCCGGGGGATCGGGCTCGCGGTCGCCGACCGGCTCGCCGCGGAGGGCGCCGACGTCGCGCTGCTCGCCCGCGACCCCGACGCGCTCGACCACGCCGCCGCCCACATCGGCAGGCACGGCACCCGGGTGCTCGCCCGGCCGGCCGACACCCGCGACGACGACGCCGTGCGCGGGGCTGTCGCGGCGGTCGTCCAGGCCTTCGGCGGCGTGGACGTCCTCGTGAACGCCGCCGCGCGACCCGCGGGCGGCGCCGTGCCCCCGCTGCCGGAGCTCACCGACGACGCGCTGCGCGACGAGGTCGAGACGAAGGTGCTCGGCTACCTGCGCTGCGCCCGCGCGGTGGCACCGCACATGGTGGCGCAGGGCTGGGGCCGCATCGTCAACGTCAGCGGGCTCAACGCGCGCAGCAGCGGGTCGCTGGTGGGCTCCGTGCGCAACGTCGCGGTGGCCGCGATGACCAAGAACCTCGCCGACGAGCTCGGCCCCTCCGGCGTCAACGTCACGGTGGTGCACCCGGGGCCCACGCGCACCGAGCGCGTCATCACGGAGGAGGCCGCCGCCCGGTTCGCCGCGGGCACCAGCATCGGGCGCATGGTCACCGCGGCCGAGGTAGCCGACGTGGTGGCGTTCCTCGCCTCCCCCCGCAGCGTGGCGATCACCGGCGACGCCGTCGCCGTGGGCGGCGGGGCGCGCGGCGTGATCCACTACTGAGCAGCGGGTTCCCGCACCGGGGCACTCGCCCTTGTGCGGGGCGCGGCGCCGGGAGCACGGTGGGGACGCCCTCACCGAGGAGGTTCGCCATGACCGGACGCGACGCGCCCTACGACGTCCACGAGATCCCGGACTTCACGCTCGCCTGCGGCGCCACCCTGCGGCCCGCCAGGATCGCCTACCAGACCTACGGCACGCTGAACGCGGCGAAGGACAACGCGATCGTCTACCCGACCTGGTACTCGGGCCGGCACTGGGACAACGAGTGGCTCATCGGGCCCGACAAGGCGCTGAACCCGGACCGCTGGTTCATCATCGTCCCGAACATGCTGGGCAACGGCCTGTCGTCGTCGCCGTCGAACACGCCGCCGCCGTGGGACCGGGCGCGGTTCCCGGCGATCGCGGTGCGCGACAACGTCGAGTCGCAGTACCGGCTCGTCACCGAGGTCTTCGGGATCGAGAAGATCGCGCTCGTGCTCGGCTGGTCCATGGGTGCGGGGCAGACCTACCAGTGGGCGGTGAGCCACCCGGAGATGGTGGAGCGGATCCTGCCGTTCTGCGGGTCCCCCCGCACCGCCCCGCACAACCAGGTGTTCCTCGACTCGCTGCGCTACGCCCTGCGCGCCGACGCCGCCTTCGCCGAGGGGTGGTACGAGCCCGACGCCCTCCCGGTGCGCGGCCTGCGCGCGTTCGCGCGGATCTACGCGGGCTGGGGTTTCTCCCAGGCGTTCTACTGGAACGAGGTGTGGCGCGAGCTCGGCCACACCTCCCTCGAGGACTTCGCGGTCGGGTTCTGGGAGGGCTTCTTCCTCGACGACCGGGACCCGAACAACCTGCTCACGATGCTCGACACCTGGTGGACCGGCGACGTGGGAGCCACCCCCGGGTTCTCGTCCACGGAGGAGGCGCTGGCGTCGGTCCGGGCACGGGCGATCGTCATGCCCGCCGAGAAGGACCTCTACTTCCCGCCAGAGGACGAGCGGTGGGCGGTCTCGCACATGAAGAACGCGGAGCTGCGGGTGATCCCCGGCGTGTGGGGGCACTTCGCGGGCGGTGGGGCGAACCCGGTCGACATCGCGTTCATCGACGAGGCGGTGGGCGAGCTCCTGTCCCGGTGAACGGGCGCGATCCACTGTGGAGTCGAGCCACTGTGAAGTCGAGCCACTGTGAAGTCGCCGGTTTCCCGCGAAAAGTGGATGTATGGACGGGCGAGAGTCTGTCGGCAGCCGCTATGCCGAGCACCTGACCGATCAGGACCTGCTGGTTCTGACCGGCGGGCGGGCCGACCAGGTGGCGGCTCTGCGGCGGGAGCCCACCCTTGTCCTCGACCTGCTCGAGCGCCCCGGCGTCGCCGACGCGCTCATCACCGCGCGGGGTGCCTGTTCCCGGTGACGATCGACTGGATGCCCGCCTCTGCGCCTGACCGCTGTACGAACGGACCCCCCGTACCGCTCTATCGGACGAGGGTGCCGCTCGTACGTCGGGGCTCAGGGGGTCGCCGGGCGGATCGTGCCCGTCACCTCGCCGAACCCGATCCGGCCACCGCCCGGGCCGGGGCCCGTGGCGGTGATCGTGACCTCGTCGCCGTCCTCGAGGAACGTGCGCTGCTCGCCCTTCACGGTGAGCGGCTCGCGCCCGCCCCACGTCAGCTCGATGAAGGCCCCGCCCTGCCGGCGGCGGTCGGTGCCGGAGATCGTGCCGGAGGCGAACAGGTCACCGGTGCGCGCCGAGGCGCCGTTCACGGTCATGTGGGCGAGCATCTGCGCCGGGGACCAGTACATGTCCCGGTAGGGCGGGCGGGAGACCTCTTCGCCGTTCCACTCGACGACGAGCTCGACGTCGAGCCCCCAGTCCTGGGCCCCGCGCAGGTAGGGCAGCGGCTCGGGGTCCTGGCCGGGCAGCGGCACCCGCGCGGCCTCCAGCGCGGCGAGCGGCACCACCCACGGGGAGATCGACGTGGCGAAGCTCTTGCCCAGGTGCGGGCCCAGCGGCACGTACTCCCACGCCTGGATGTCGCGGGCGGACCAGTCGTTCACCAGCACGGCCCCGAAGACGTGGTCGGCGAACTCGTCCACCCCGATGCGGCCGCCGAGCTGCGACCCGGTGCCCACGACGAATCCGAGTTCGGCCTCGATGTCCAGCCGCCTGCTCGGCCCGTACGTCGGCGCGGCCTCGTCGGGGGCCTTGCGCTGACCGCAGGGCCGCACGACGTCCGTGCCGGAGACCACCACCGTGCCGGCGCGGCCGTGGTAGCCGACCGGCAGGTGCTTCCAGTTGGGCATCAGCGGCTCGGCGTCCGGGCGGAACAGGCGCCCCAGGTTCGACGCGTGGTGCTCCGAGGCGTAGAAGTCCACGTAGTCGGCCACCTCGAACGGCAGGTGCAGGCGCACCTCGCCGAGCGGGTGCGCGGTGCCCTCCGGCGCGCCGTCCGCGAGGAGGTCCGTGATCCGCTCCCGCACCCGCGTCCAGCGCTCGCGGCCCTGCGCCATGAACGCGTTGAGCGATGCAGCGGCGAACACCTCGTCGTCGAGCAGCGCGGCCAGGTCCACGACCTCGTCGCCCAGGCGCACCCCCACCCGCGGGGCGCCGCCCGCGGGGGAGAACACGCCGTAGGGCAGGTTGTCCAGCCCGAACCCGGTCACCGGCCCGGCCCCCGCCCCGACCAGCTCCACGCGTAGGCGGGGTCCTCCGCGGCGAGGCCGCCCTCGCCCAGCTCGAGGGGCTTGAACGTGTCGACCATGACCGCCAGCTCGTCGAAGAACTCCGCACCCAGCGCCCGCTCCACCGCGCCCGGCTGCGGCCCGTGGCTGTGCCCGCCCGGGTGCAGGCTGATCGAGCCCTGCCCGATGCCCGAGCCCTTGCGGGCCTCGTAGTCGCCGCCGCAGTAGAACATGACCTCGTCGGAATCGACGTTGGAGTGGTAGTAGGGCACCGGCACCGCGAGCGGGTGGTAGTCCACCTTGCGCGGCACGAAGTTGCAGATCACGAAGTTGTTCCCCTCGAACACCTGGTGCACGGGCGGTGGCTGGTGCACCCGCCCGGTGATCGGCTCGAAGTCCTCCACGTTGAACGTGTACGGGTACAGGCAGCCGTCCCAGCCCACCACGTCGAAGGGGTGGGTCGGGTAGACGTACCGCGTGCCCGTGACGCCCCGGGAGCCGCGGTGCTTGACCAGCACCTCGACGTCGGTGCCCTCCACGAGGAACGGACCGCCCGGCCCGTGCAGGTCGCGCTCGCAGTACGGCGAGTGCTCCAGCAGCTGCCCGTAGCGGGACAGGTAGCGCTTGGGCGGCGCGATGTGCGAGTTGGCCTCGATCGCGTAGAGCCGCAGCGGCTCGGAGCCGGTGGGGATCCAGCGGTGGGTCGTGGAACGGGGCAGCAGCACGTAGTCGCCCTGCCGCGCGGAGAGCACGCCGAACACCGTCTCGACGGTCGCCCCGCCGGACTCCACGTACACGCACTCGTCGCCCAGCGCGTTGCGGTACAGGGGAGAGGGCTGGCCCGCGGCGACGTAGGAGATCCGCACGTCGGCGTTGCCCAGCACCAGCCGCCGCCCGGTGACGGCGTCGGCGGCCTTCCAGTCCTCGCCGGTGAGCTCGTGCAGCTTCAGGTGGCGCGGCAGCAGCGGGCGGTTCTCGGTGAGCGACTGGTCGGGCAGCTCCCACGGCGAGGCGTCGACGATCGCCGACGGCACCTCCTGGTGGTAGAGCAGCGAGGAGTCGGACGAGAAGCCCTCCTCGCCCATCAGCTCCTCGGAGTAGAGGCCCCCGTCGGGGGTGCGGTGCTGGGTGTGGCGCTTGTGCGGGACGTCCCCGACTCGCCGGTAGTAGGCCATGGTGGTGCTCCTCCCGAGCGGGTGGCGCGGGCCAGTGCCGCGCAGATCTCGTGGTGCGTGGGGGTGGCGAGGACGGCCGCGACGTGGGCGTCCGGGCGGATGATCCAGACCTCGTCCGGGCGGGCACCGAGCACACCCGTGAGGCCGGTCTCGTCGAGGTCCTCGACCCGTACCGGGCCGGGCGCGGTGGCCGCCGCCTCTCGCGCCGCTTCGGCGTCGGCGCGGGAGCCGGTGAGCAGCAGGAACCCGTCCCGGGCGATCTCCCGGAAGCGGGTGCCGCCGGCGATCGGTGCGTCGGGGACGAGCACGCCCGGGCCGGCAGGCGGCACGGCCCCCCGGGCGGGACGGCCGGCGAACGGCCGCGTGGGGTTCGGGGTGGTGAGCGGCGAGTCGACGTACCAGAACGGCTCGGACAGGCGCCCGGAGTCGACGAGGGCGCGGGCGGCGGGATCGGTGGCGGCGCGGGACAGGACGTCGCGGCGGTACACGGCGGCCTGCTCGTCCTGCGGCACCAGGAAGTCCATGGTCGCCGTGGTGACGGCGACGTTCTCCAGCGCCGCGGCGTGGCGCTCGTCGTGGTAGGTGTCCAGCAGGGTGTCGGGCGCCCACCCGTTCCGGACGTACGCGATCTTCCAGGCGGCGTTCTCCGCGTCGGCCACACCCGAGTTGAGCCCGCGCGCCCCGAACGGCGAGACCAGGTGCGCGGCGTCGCCCGCGATGAGGATGCGCCCGCAGCGCATCCGGTCGACCAGCCGGGTGTGGAAGCGGTAGACCGACTTCCACACGATCTCGTAGTCCCGGTCGCCGATGATCGCCCGGATGCGGGCGTCCAGCGCGCCGGACGCGGCTTCGGCGTCGAGGTCGTACCCAGCGGGCACCTGCCAGTCGATGCGGAAGGTCGAGTCGGGGCAGGGGTGGATGAGCACCTGCCGGCCCGGGTTCCAGACGGGGTCGAAGTAGAACCGCCGCTCGGTGGCCCACCCGGGCAGGTCGGTGCGGATGTCGCAGATCAGGAACCGGTCGTCGAAGGAGTGGCCCCCGAACTCCACCCCGAGCATCCTGCGCAGCTCGTCGCACCGCGACCCCGCGCACACCACGAGGTGCGAGCCGCGCAGCAGGGTGCCGTCGGCGCAGCGCACGGCGACACCCGCGTCGTCCTGCTCGACGCCCGTGACGTCGTGCCCCCACCGCAGGTCGACCAGCGGCTCGGCCGCGATGCGCTCGTCGAGGATCTGCTCCGTGCGGCTCTGGGAGATGTTCACGAACGGCGGGAACGCCGGGCGGCCGGGGTCGGCGAGCGTGTAGCTGAACAGCTCCGCGTCGCGGTGGAAGGTGCGCGCGGTGGTCCAGGTGACGCCCTCGTCGGCGATCCGGCGCCCGGCGCCGACCGCCTCCCAGACGTCGAGGACGTCGCGCTGCTGGCAGATCGCCTTCGACCCCACGGCGTCGCGTGCGGGGCGGCGGTCCAGCACGACCGTGGGCACTCCCCAGCGGGTCAGCAGCAGGGCGGTGGTCTGGCCCACCGGCCCGGCGCCGAGGACGAGAACCGGGTTCACGACTGGAGCTGGGCCCAGACCTCCTGGTCGCGTTCCGCGGTCCAGATGATCGGGCGCTCGACACCGGACAGCTCGTCCCACAGCCGCGAGACGTCGAAGGGCAGGCAGTGTTCGAAGATCGGCCAGTGGCCGTAGTCGTCGACGAGCGCGGCGTGGGTGGCCTCGAAGGCTTCCTTCAAGGTGCCGCCGCGCCGGTGGACGGCGCTGACCTCGCGGATCATCACCTGCAGGAAGCCGCGCGTCTGCTCGACGGCGGCGTCGACCTCGGCCCGGCCGCGGCTCACCGCGCCGCGCCCGCCCACGAGCTGCTCGGCGCCGAGCGCCTTGACGCGGTCGAGGGTGGCGCCCGCCCAGTCGCGGTGGAACGCGTCGCCGGTGTAGAGCGCGGCCTGGGCCTCCACGAGGTCGCCCGCGAAGAGGATCTTCTGGCGGGGCAGCCACGCGGTGATGTCGCCCTCGGTGTGGCCGCGGCCGTGGTACTGCAGCACGAGGTCGCCGCGGTCGCCGCCGAGGTCGATCGTGAGCCGGTCGGAGAAGGTGAGTGTGGGCCAGGTGAGCCCGGGCACCGAGTCGGCGCCCTCGGCGAGGCGGGGCATGCGGGCGAACTCGCTCTCCCAGTCCTCCTTGCCCCGTTCGGCCACGAGCGCGCGGGTGATCTCGTGGGCCACCACGACCTCGGCGTCGAACGCGGACGCGCCGAGCACGCGCACGGCGTGGTAGTGCGAGAGCACGAGGTAGCGCACGGGCTTGTCGGTGTGCTCGCGCAACCGCGCGAGCCACTTGCGCGCGGCCACGGGAGTGGCGAGGGCCTCGAAGCAGACGAGGAAGTCCTCGCCCTCGATCGCCCCGATGTTGGGGTCGCCCTCGGCGGTGAGGGCGTACACGCCGTCGGCGAGCACCTCGAGGGTCTGCTCCTTGGCGGCGGTGTCTGCTGAGGAGGCGAACGGCTTGGTCACGGTGTCGTCCTCTCGGCAAATAAAAGGTTTAACTACCGGAGGAGCGTAGGCCTTCGGGGCCATGAACGCCAGACGGGGATCAGAAGCGGTGGCTGACCCAGTCCTGGGTGCGAGCGGCCTCGGCGAGCTTCGACAGCACCGTGTGGAACACGTCCAGCTCCTCGGGAGTGAGGAGCGCGGCCCACTCGGCCTCGCGCTGGTTGTGGACCCGCAGCGCGGACTCGAGCCGGCGCGTGCCCTCCTCGCTGAGCGAGAGCACCACGCCGCGGCGGTCGCGCTCGCCGGGGATGCGCTCGAGCAGGCCGGCGGCCGTGAGCGTGCGGGACAGGCTCGACACCGCGGCGCGGCTCATCCCCGCGAGCTCGGCCGCGCGGCTCGCCTCCTGCGGGCCGCTGATCCACAGCGTGAACAGCAGCCGGAACGCCGACCAGCTCCAGCCGGCCGGCCGGTGCACGGTGGACTCCAGGTCGTACACGACCGTGCTCGTGACCCGGTAGAGCAGCAGCACCATCGCCATGGCGTCGCGGTCCATGCCCGGCAGCCGCTCCGCGGCGCGGTCGGGGGCGACGTCGGCGAAGGACAGGAACGCGTCAGGGTGCTGGCCCACCGATCGATGGTAGGCGGCCGCCCTCAGCGGGTGCCGAAGTGCTTCTCGATCAGGGCGGTGGCCTTCTCGCGCTGGCGCACGCTGATCTCGGCGGCCTGCTCCTCCCACCCGAAGACGCAGGACGTGACGATGCCGTCGAACCCGATCGCGGCGAGCGCGGCGAAGACCTCGTCGAAGTCGACCTCGCCGCGGCCGATCTCCGCGTGCTGGTGCACGCGTGCGGGGGAGCCGGGCGGGTTGACGATGTAGCGCAGCCCGCTCGACGCGGTGTGGTCGAGCGTGTCGGCCAGGTGCACGTGGGTGAGCTTCTCCGCGGCGGCCGTGATGATGCCGGTTGCGTCGTCGCCCTGGTGGAACGTGTGCGGGGTGCAGTAGAGGAACGAGATCCAGTCGCGGTTGAGCCCGCGCACGAGCTGCACCGCGGCGTGGCCGTCCTCGACGAAGTCGTCCGGGTGCGGTTCGAGCGCGAGCCGGACGCCCTCGCGCTCGAAGACCGGGATCAGCTCGTCCATCGAGCGCAGGAACTGGCTCTCCGCGTGCTCCGCAGCCTCCGGGCGGCCGTTGAACTCGGAGTTCATGGTGTCCACGCCGAGGTCGACCGTGATCTGGATGGCCCGCCGCCAGGCCCGTACGGCGGCCTGCCGCTCGTCCTCGCCGGGGCCGGACCAGCGCAGGACCGGCAGCACGGAGGCGATGCTCACCCCCGCGTCGGCCGCGCGCCTGCGCAGCTTCGCGACGCCGGCGTCGTCGACGCGGGGGTGGCCGAAGAACGGCATGAAGTCGGCCTTCGGCGAGAGCTCCATGTGGTCGTAGCCCATGCGGGCCACGACGTCGGGCAGCTCCAGCACCGAGTGCGTGGCGTAGAACATCTGCGGGTCGAGGGCGAGCTTCATCGCTGTGCTCCCGTGGGTCGGCCGCCTGGCCCGGGACGCTAGTTCCGTGTACGTCCGTATGTCAAGACAAACGGCCGTTACGCGGCCCGGCCGCCGGTGCGGGCCCGGCGCAGCGCCCGGCGCTCGCTCTCGGTGGTGCCGCCGAAGACCCCGTGGTCGAGGCCGTTGTCCAGCGCGTAGTCGAGGCACTCGGCGCGCACCGGGCAGCGGGCGCAGACGGCCTTCGCCCGCTCCACCTGGCGGGCACCCGGCCCGACATCGGAGAGCGGGAAGAACAGCTCCGGGTCCTCGTCCCGGCAGGCGGCGCGCAGCCGCCAGTCGTCGAAGTAGGGCATGGGGGTGCCGCCTCCATCCGTGGTGTGGCCGCGCGCGGGTGAGCCCCGCGCGCAGGGGTGGGCGCGCCGCCCGGCGGCGGCACGAGCATTCCGTGGGTCCACCGCGGGCTCATGTCGGCCGCGCGGCAAGACCAGCAGCCACAACGCGCGACCGAGGGGAGGTGTTCCCCCGTGACCGGACGGTTATTCGCGCTCGGACGGTTGTTCGCCCCGGGCGGGGGCGGGCGTCAGGGCCGCGGGTTGAAGGGGTCCGCCACGAGCGGTGCGGGCGCCTTGCGCGCCGGCCGGGCCGCCTCCCCGCCGGTCGGTGCGCGGAACGGCGCCACGTCGAGGGCCGCCGACCGCGCCGGGGCCGGCTCCTGCGGGATCACGTCCCGCGTGACGACGGCCGGGGGCGCCGGCTCGGGAGTCGGCTCCGGGGTCACAGCGCGCGCGGGACGCGGCGTGGCCTGCGCCCGGACCGGGGCCGCAGGAGCGGCCGGGAGGGCGGTCGCACGGTCGCCGTCGACGACACGTGCCGCCGTGACGAACGGGGCGACGGCCTCACGGAACGCGTCGAGGTGGCGCTCGGAGAGGTCGATCTCGTAGCTGTGGCCGTCCAACGCGAAGGACAGGGTCTTCACCGCGTCCGAGCCGTCGATGTCGTCAACGAGCCGAGTCATGACGTGCCGCGCCAAGAACGTTCCCATCCCCCGTAGTGGCAGACCCCATCTGACATTACGACACGCCGCCACACGCGCTCGGGTGGGTGGGGATCTAGGTGGCGGCGCCCTCGACGAGCGCCCGCGCCCGCGCCAGCTCCAGCTTGCCGGTGGGGGTGCGCGGCAGCTGGGACACCAGCACGATGCGGCGGGGCACCTTGTACCCGGCGAGGGTGCGGCGCACCCAGTCCTGCAGGTCACGCTCGGCGGGCGCCCCGGGCGTCGCGACCACCGCCGCCACGGTTTCGCCCCAGGTGGGGTCCGGCACCCCGACCACCGCGCAGTCGGTGACGTCGGGGTGGCCGAGCAGGACGTCCTCGACCTCCTGCGGGTGCACCTTCTCGCCGCCGGTGTTGATGACGCCCGAGCTGCGTCCGAGGAAGCGGATCGCGCCGTCGGGGTCGATGGCGGCGTGGTCGCCGGGGATGGACCAGCGGACGCCGTCGATCGTGCGGAACGTCGCGGCGGTCTTCGCGTCGTCCTTGTAGTAGCCCAGGGGCATCGGGCCGCGGTAGGCGAGCAGGCCGACCTCGCCGCTGCCGCGCTCGACCACTCGGTCACCGGGGCCGATGACCGCCGTGGCGGGCACCGGGAAGAACCGCGAGGGGAGGTCGTCCACCGAGCGCGTGTGCGCGAACGCGAACGGGCCGCCCTCGCTCGAGGCGATGGCGTCGATGATCGTCACCCGGGCCCGCTCGTGCAGGGCCTGCTTGAGCCGGTCGCCGAACACCGTGCCGGAGCTGAGCACGCCGCGCAGCGACGACAGGTCGTGCGGGCGCCCGGCCTCCTCGGCGGCGCGCAGCTCGTCGACCAGCGGCTGGGCGACGGCGTTGCCCGCCACGATGATCGTGCTGACCCGCTGGGCCGCCACCGTCTCCCACACGTGGCGCGGGTCGAGCCGGCCCGGCCGCGCGGTGACCGCCCGGCCGCCCACGAGCAGCGCGCCCATCGTGTTGAACATGCCCGTGCCGTGCATGAGCGGCACGACCGGCATCATCGTCGGCGCGGTGCCCTGCGTGCGGGCGTCGACCGCGATCGCCACCGCCTCGTCGAGGGTGGCCGGGAGCGTGGTGCGCCCGAGCGGCCCGAAGACCGCCACCGCGATGCTGTGCAGCAGGTCGGCCTGGCGCCAGACCACGCCCTTCGGCTTGCCGGTGGTGCCGCCGGTGTACATGAACAGCCGGTCCGAGCCGGGGCGCGGGGTGTTCGGCCGCGGGGGAGTGCGGGCGAGCAGCTCCTCCAGCTCGGGCGCGTCCGGGCCGCCGTCCCCGGGCCCGACGCGCACCAGCAGGCGAAGGGTGCGGACGTGCTCGGCGGCGTGCGTGACGTTCGCGGCGAGCGCCCCGCTGTGGACGAGGGCCGCGGCGTCGGCGTCGGTGAGCAGCTCGGTGAGCTCGTGGCCCGTGTAGCGGTAGTTCGCGTTGACCGGGATCGCCCCGATCTTGAAGGCTGCGAAGACCGTCTCCAGGTAGGCGGCGCCGTTGTGCAGGTAGCACGCCACCGTGTCGCCCGGCCCGACGCCGGCGGCCTCCAGCGCGGCGGCGAGGCGGGCGGAGCGGTCGTCGAACTCGGCGTAAATGAAGTCGCGCCCGGGCTCGGAGATCGCGACCTCGTCCGGGAGCCGGCGCGCCACCGCCTCCCACACCGTGCCGAACGAGGCGTCCACCGGCTCAGCCCTGCTCGGTACCGTCGGCGAGGCCGAGCAGGCGGATCGCGTTCTCCTTCAGGATGAGCGGGCGGACCTCGTCCTTGAGGTCGAGTTTCGCGAAGTCGGTGAGCCACCGGTCCGGGGTGATCGCCGGGAAGTCCGAGCCGAACAGCACCTTCTTCTTCAGCAGCGAGTTCGCGTGCTGCACCAGCTGCGGCGGGAAGTACTTGGGCGACCACCCGGACATGTCGATGTAGACCTGCGGCTTGTGGCCCGCCACCGCGAGCGCCTCGTCCTGCCACGGCACCGACGGGTGGGCGATCACGATCGGCATGTCGGGGAAGTCGACGGCGACGTCGTCGAGGTGGATCGGGTTGGAGTACTTGAGCCGGATGCCGCCCCCGCCGCGCTGCCCGGAGCCGACCCCGGTCTGGCCGCTGTGGAACAGGGCGGGCAGCCCGGCCTCGGCGATCACCTCGTACAGCGGGTACGCGGCCCGGTCGTTCGGGAAGAACTCCTGGGTGCTCGGGTGGAACTTGAAGCCCTTGACGCCGTGCTCCTCGATCAGCCGCCGGGCGATCCGCACGCCCGCGGCCCCGCGCCCGGGATCGACGCTCGCGAAGGGGATCAGCGTGTCGGGGTACTCGGCGGCCTGCTCGGCGATCTCCTCGTTCGACACGCGCGACTCGCGCCCGGTGCGGGTCAGCGAGTCGACGGTGAACACCACGGCCCCCATCGACCGTTCCCGGTAGTACGCGGCGAGCTCCGGCACGGTGAGCTCGGGGATCTTGCCGAACGTTCCCGCGAGGGAGGCGGCCTCGCCCCCCGAGCGCTCCGTCTCGGCGACCGATGCCAGGACGTGCACGTGCACGTCGATCGCGGTCAACCGGCTGGTGTCCATGCGCGCTCCCCGGAACGGTCGTGAGTGGGTACGGGTGTTCGGGCACTCGTATCCACTCACGGTCGCGGCTTCCTCGCACAGAGCGCAATGACCGATCGCACTTGGTCCGGCGACCGACGGCACCCGAGACACATGACGTGGATCGTCGCCGGTGGGCCGCCGCGGGGTGACGGCGCGCCTGCGGCGTGGGCATGCTGGCGGCCGGGTACCGGAAAGGCCGGGAGGAGGTCGGATGCCCGGTCGAGGTTCGGGAACAGCCGTCGCGCTGCCCGCGGGCACGCCCACCACACCCCCCGTGTCGTGGTCGCAGCTGGCCGAGCACGCCCCCGACGGCCTCGCGATCGTGGACGCCGACGGGCGGTTCCTGCAGCTGAACGCGGCCGCGGTGGCGCTGTGCGGGCGCAGTGAGGACGACCTCGTCGGCGTGCCCGCGCCGTTCGACCCGGGCGACGAGTGCGGCGAACGGGTGGTGGTGTGGCCCCCCGCTCCGGGCGAGCGGCGGGACTTCGCCTACCGGACGCGCCGGCTGCCCGGACCGGAGCGCGCCACCGTCGTGGCGTTCCGCGACGTCACCGCCGAGCGGCACCGGCAGCGGCGGGTGGCCGCGATCGCGCGGGCGTCGGCCACGCTCACGTCGGCCCGGTCCGTCACGGCGATGCTCGACGCGCTGGCCAGCGAGGTCGTGCAGGCCGACGCGCTCGCGGCCGTGCAGATCATCACGTTCGACGGGGCCGGGCGGACGCTGCAGATCATGGGCTCCGCCGGCTTCCGGCGGTGGCCGGACTTCTTCGACCGGCTCATGCGCTGCCGTGCGGGCGGTGCGGCGCTGCGCATGCTGGACGCGCTCGACCGGCGCGAGCCCGTGGTGGTGCCCAACCGCTGGCAGACGATCAAGGACGACCCGGCGTGGGAGCCGCTGCACACCTACCTCGCCGAGCTGGCGTGGGACTCGTTCGCGAGCGTGCCGCTCACGGTCCGCGGCCGCACCGAGGGCGTGATGAACGCGTTCTTCGCGCCGGGGCAGTCGGTCGGGCGGGCCACGGTGGAGTTCCTGTCGGCCATGGCCGAGCAGGCGGCCGTGGCCGTGGACTACGCCGCGCTGCTGCAGCAGGAACGCGCGCTCGCCCGCCGCGAGGAACGCCAGCGCCTCGCCCGCGACCTGCACGACTCGATCGTGCAGCAGGTGTTCTCGGTGGGGATGCAGGCGAAGTCGCTCGGTGTGCTGGGCGGGCGCGGTGGCCCGGTCCCCGAGGCCAGCGTGCAGCGGATCGCGGGCGAGATCGAGGACCTGTCGAAGGCGGTGCTCACCGACCTGCGGGCGATGGTGCACGAACTGCGGCCCGCGACGTCGGCGCAGCTCGGCCTGGAGGAGGCGATCCGGGCGCTGGTGGAGAGCACCGGCAACCGCACCGGCCTGCGGTTCGACCTGCTCGTCGGCGACGGCCTCGCCGCGGTGGGCTCCGAGATCGCCGAGGACGCCTACCGCATCGTCGCCGAGGCCATCCACAACGTCGTCAAGCACGCCGAGGCCGCCACCGTCACCGTCCGCGTCGGCGTGCGCGACCACGTGCTCACCGTGACCGTCGCCGACGACGGGCGGGGCGTGCGCGCGGCCCGGGCGGCCGAGCCGGACCGGTCCGGGCGCTACGGGCTCACCAGCATGCGCGAACGCGCGGAGCGGTGGGGCGGCACGCTGCGCGTCCGGCCCCGATCGGGCGCAGGTACCTCGGTGCGGGCGGTCATCCCGCTGCCCGTCTCCGTCCCGCACGAGCGGGTGTGACAAGAGGAGGAAGTCCATGCTCGACGGCAGGGTTGCCGTGGTCACCGGGGCCGGGCGCGGCCTCGGTCGCGCCTACGCCAGGGCGCTCGCCGCCGCCGGCGCGTCGGTGGTGGTGAACGACCTGGACGCGGACGTGGCCGAGGAGACGGTGCGCTCGATCACGGACGCGGGTGGTCGTGCCGTGGCCGAGATCGGCGCCGTGGGTGGCTCCGAGATCGCCGACGCGCTCGTGGCCCGGGCCGTCGACGAGTTCGGCCGCCTCGACGTGATGATCACGAACGCGGGTGCGCTGCGCGACAAGACCCTGCGCAACACCACCGACGAGGACTTCGACCTCGTGGTCACCAGCCACCTGCGCGGCACCTTCACGTGCGGGCGGGCCGCCGCGGCGCGCTTCCGGGCGCAGGGGGAGGGCGGGCGCCTCATCCTCGTCGGGTCCCCGGCGGGGCAGCGGGCGAGCTTCGGGCAGACCGCGTACTCCGCGTCGAAGGGCGCGATCGTCGCGATGATGCGCACCTGGGCGGTGGAGCACGCGAAGATCGGCGTCACCGTGAACGCGATCGTCCCGACCGCGCTCACCCGCATGGTGGCCACCATCCCCGGACTCGGGGAGCTCGTGGAGAAGGTCGACCGCGGCGAGCCCGTGCCGGAGCGCTTCCGCAGCCAGGGCCTGGGCACCCCCGACGACGTCGCCCCGCTGGTGGTGTACCTGGCCTCGGCGGAGTCGGCGGACGTCACCGGCCAGGCCATCGCGGTGGGCGGCGACCGCATCGGGCTGTGGACCCACCCCGAGCAGGTGTCGGTGCAGCAGCGGTCGGGCGGCTGGACGCCCGAGGCGGTGCGCGACCTGTTCGCCGGGGAGCTGAAGGGCGAGCTCCAGGACTACGTGCCGGCTCCGATCGAGCGGGGAGGTGAGTGAGGTGGCCGCGGTCGTGGTCGAGGGGATCGACGGGGTCCGGGCGCTGCCGATCGGCGAGGAGCTGGGGCGCAGCGAGCTGTACGAGGTCACCCAGCAGGCGGTGGACCGGTTCGCCGAGGCCACCGGGGACCACCAGTGGATCCACGTCGACCCCGTGCGCGCGAAGGACGGCCCGTTCGGCGGCACCATCGCGCACGGGTACCTCACGCTGTCGTTGATCCCGCGCCTGCTCCCCGAGATCGTCGAGTTCACCGGGTTCGGCATGGTGGTCAACTACGGCTGCGAGAAGGTGCGCTTCCCGTCGCCGGTGCCGGTGGGGAGCAAGGTCCGCGCCTCGGCGGTGCTCGACGCCGTCACCGACGTGCCGGGCGGCGTGCAGCTCGCGATCAGGATGACGATCACGGTGGACGGCGCGGCCAAGCCCGCCTGCGTCGCCACGATCCTCGTGCGGCACCTGGTCTGAGCGTCCCTGCGATGGCGGCCGAACACGTGGGGAACGCCTTGCGGGTGCTCGTCGTGGACGACCACTCGGTGGTGCGCCGGGGCGTCGTCTCCTACCTCGACGTGCTCGACGACGTCGAGGTGGCGGGGGAGGCCGCCGACGGCCGCGACGCCCTCGACGTGCTCGAGCGCCTGCACGCCGCCGGCGCGCTGCCCGACGTCGTGCTCATGGACCTGCAGATGCCCCGCATGGACGGGGTCGCCGCCACCGGGGAGATCGCGCGCCGGTTCCCCGCGGTGCGGGTCGTGATCCTCACGAGCTTCGGCGAGACCGAGCGCGTGCACGCCGCCCTGCAGCAGGGCGCCGCCGGGTACCTGCTCAAGGACGCCGGGGCGGCCGAGGTCGCGGCCGCGCTCTACGCGGCGGCGCGCGGTGAGGTGTTCCTCGACGCCGCGGTGGCCCGGCGGCTCACCCAGGAGATCCGCGGCCCCCGCATCGGGCTCGGCGCGCTCACCGCGCGGGAGCGCGAGATCCTCGTCCTCGTGGCCGCGGGCCTGTCCAACAAGGAGATCGCGGCCGAGCTGGTGATCAGCGAGCGCACGGCGCGCACGCACGTCAGCAACGTGCTCGGGAAGCTGAACCTGAGCTCCCGCACCCAGGCCGCGCTCGTGGCCGTGCGGGAGGGGCTGGTGGAGCCCAGCTAGTCCTGCTGCTCCCCGCGGGCGCGCTGGTAGTGCCTGCGGGCCTTGAGGCGGTTGCCGCAGGACTTCATCGAGCACCACCGCGCCGTGCCCGGCCGGCTGCGGTCGAGCAGGAACAGGCGGCACTCGTCGTTGGCGCAGGGGCGCAGCCGGCCGGGCAGCCGCTCCTGCACCCGGCCCCACGCGAGCAGCGCGCGGTCGCCGAGGCGGCGGTGGTCGGGGACGTCGAGGTGCCAGCGCACCCCGTGCGACGTCGGCTCGGGGCGCAGCCGCACGGCGGCGAGGAGCGGTGCGAGCGCGGCCGGATCCGTGCTGCCGCGGACCACCTCCTGCAGCCGGTCACGGGCCTGCCGCAGGTGTTCGATCTCCGCCGGGGTGCCGGAGCCGCCGTGGCGGCGCGCCCAGTCGCGCGCCTCCCGGTCGTCGCTCAGCAGGTCGAGCTGACGGCCGTCGGCCACGGGTGTGCTGTTGAGCAGGCCGAGCAGGAGGTCCTCGTCCTCCTCCGCCGTGACCGTGGGCATACCACCACTCTAACCCTCTTTCTGCGGTTGACAAGTTAGGAGGGCGCGTGTGTCATGGAAGCTGTCAACCTGTAAACGAGCGATAAGGGGTTAGAAATGGTCGACGTCCACCACCGCACGGTCACGGTCCGCGGGCAGCAGGTCTTCTACCGGGAGGCGGGCCCGGCCGGAGCGCCGGTCGTGCTGCTGCTGCACGGCTTCCCGACCAGTTCGCGGATGTTCCGGAACCTCATCCCGGCGCTCGCCGACCGCTACCACGTGATCGCCCCGGACCACATCGGGTTCGGCCGCTCGGCCACCCCGCCGGTCACCGAGTTCACCTACACCTTCGACGCGCTGGCCGACGTCACCGAGGCGCTGCTCGACGAGCTCGGCGTCGAGCGCTTCTCCGTGTACGTGCAGGACTACGGCGCGCCCATCGGCTGGCGGCTCGCGCTGCGCAGGCCCGCGGCCGTGCAGGCGATCATCAGCCAGAACGGCAACGCCTACGAGGACGGGTTCGTCGACTCGTTCTGGGCGCCGCTGTGGGACTACGCCCGCGACCCCCGCCCCGAGACCGAGGGCCCGGTGCGTGCCGCCGTCGGGCTCGACGCCATCCGCTGGCAGTACCTGCACGGCGTGGCGGACCCGGACGTCGTCGACCCCGACACGTGGACCCAGGACCACGCCGAGGTGAGCCGGCCCGGCAACCCGGAGATCCAGCTCGCGCTGTTCCGCGACTACGCCACCAACCCGCCGCTGTACCCGCGGGTGCACGAGTACTTCCGGGCGAGCCGGGTGCCGCTGCTGGCGATCTGGGGCAGCGGCGACGAGATCTTCGGCCCGGACGGGGCCCGGGCGTTCGCCCGCGACCTGCCCGACGCCGAGATCCACCTCGTGGACGGCGCCGGGCACTTCCTGCTCGAGAGCGCGCTCGACACGGCCGTCGACCGCATCCGAGGATTCCTGGCTCGCGCCGTGGGCCCGGTGGACGCGGCGGCCTGACGGGGGCTCAGTGCAGGACGACCGTCCTCGTGCCGTTCAGCGCGACGCGGTTCTCGGTGTGCCACCGGACCGCGCGCGCGAGCGCGCGGCACTCGACCTCGCGGCCGTGCGCGGCGAACTCCTCGGCGCTCATCGTGTGGTCCACCCGCATGAGCTCCTGCTCGATGATCGGGCCCTCGTCGAGGTCGGCGGTGACGTAGTGGGCGGTGGCGCCGATGACCTTGACGCCACGGGCGTGGGCCTGGTGGTAGGGGCGGGCGCCCTTGAAGCTCGGCAGCATCGAGTGGTGGATGTTGATCGCGCGGCCCTCGAGCTGCTTGCAGGTGTCGTCGGAGAGGATCTGCATGTAGCGGGCCAGTACGACCAGGTCGATCCGCTCGGTGCGCACGAGGTCGAGCAGAGCGGCCTCGGCCTCCGGCTTGGTCTCCGGGGTCACCGGGATGTGGCGGAACGGCACGTCGTAGTTGTCGGCGAGCCTGCGCAGATCGGGGTGGTTGGACACCACGGCCACGACGTCGAGGTTCAGCTCGCCCACCGAGGTGCGGAACAGCAGGTCGTTCAGGCAGTGCGCGAACTTGCTGACCATGATGAGCACCCGCTGGCGCTCCGAGGCGTCCACGAGGCGCCAGGTCATCCCGAACCGGGCCGACACCTCGGTGAACGCCTCGCGCAGCGCCGCGGCGTCGAGCTCACCGCCGTCGGCGCGGGCGAACTGCACCCGCATGAAGAAGCTGCCGCTGTCGGGGTCCTCGAACTGCTGGCTCTCGCGGATCGTGCACCCGTGCTCCACGAGGAAGCCGGAGACCGCGTGCACGATGCCGAGCGTGTCGGGGCACGACAGGGTCAGCACGCAGTGCTGGCCGGGCCGGTCCGGGGTCACGCCTCCTCCAGCCGGGCGAGCCACTCCTTGCGCCATGTCTGCGTCTTCTCCAGCTCGTTGAAGGTGAAGACGTGGAAGCCTGCCAGATTGCTCTGCGGATCCGCGAAACTGGGGGTCAACCTGCGGATGAGCTTGTTGGGGCTGTAGCCGCCCGGCAGGAAGAACCGCCAGAACATGTTCTGCTGCTTCTTGAGGAACCGCGCCGACTGGCCCAGGCCGATCCCGGCCGTGATCCGCACGAGCTTCTGGCGGCTCACGGCGCCGGGGATGCCCACGCGCACCGGCAGGGCGACCCCGCGGGCCGCGATCCCGCGCGCCCAGCGCACCGTGGTGTCGGCGTCGAAGCACAGCTGCGTGATCACCTGCGTGGCGTGCGGCGCCTTCTGCACGAGGGCCTTCTCGATCAGCTCGTCGCTGATGTGGCCGTGGCCCTCCGGGTAGCCGCCCACCCCGACCGTCTCGAACGGGTGCCCGATCTCGTCGAGGCGCCGCAGCAGGCTCAGCGCGTCCGGGAAGGGACCCGCGGGCTCCCCGGCGTCGCCGCCGATCACGAAGACGCTGCGGATCCCCGCCTCGCGCACCTGCGCGACGAGGTCGGCGAGGTGCGCGTCGTCGCGCACCAGCCGGGCCGCCAGGTGCGGCGCGGCGGTGTAGCCGTGGCGCGACAGGCGCACGGCCAGGTCGACGGTGGGGCCGAGGCCCTTCGCCTCGGTCGTGGTGACGGTCAGGGCGACGTCCTGCGGGACGTGCTCCAGGACCGCCGCCTCCGTCTTCTTGAACGGCAGGATCTCGTAGCTGGCGTTGCGCAGTGCCCGGGCCAGTGCCTCCCGCTTCGAGAGGAGGACCGGCTCCGTGGAGTGGGTGACGGGCTCGTTCGTTTCTGTGGACATCATTTCCCCCGGTACTCGTCGCGGGCGAACTGCACGTACGGGACTGGGGCGACGGTGGCCCGGATCTGCCGGAGCCGGTGCTCCTCGACCTGCGGCTTCGCCGAGTTCGGCTCCTCGCCCCACAGCACGGTGACCTCGGTGCCGGGCGCGCTGTGGGCGACGTCGACCGTGGCGAGCGAGACCATCGCGCGCTCGTTGGCGATGTAGCCGCAGTCGAGCGAGACCCCCACCTGCGCGCCGCCTGCCAGCACCTTGTCCTGCTGGTGCAGGGCGTAGCGGGCCTTGGGCAGCTCGAGGTGCTTCGCGCCCGGTCCCGGCGCGAACAGCGACCCGATCGCCGCCGCGACGTCCTCGGCGTTCCAGACGAGCGTGACCTTCCGCTGCGGCGGCGCGTCGGCCATCCGCTCGAGCGCCGCCCGGCCGACGAACTCGTGGTCGAACCGGACCGTGCGCCCGTAGCCGATGTCGAAGGGCGTGAGGTAGTAGTCGGTGATCTCGGCCGAGTCGACGCTGCCGCCGAGCGACCCGACCGCCGTGGCGGGCAGCCATTCGCGGTAGGCCCGCAGCACCGGGTCGTCGCCGAAGATCGCGGGCAGCGGCGCGGGCACCCAGCCGGACTCCAGGTTGGCCGTCGAGTACGCCTTCGCCCCCGCCCGGACGAGCCCGTGGTCGCGCCCCGCGTCGAGCAGGGCCGCGAGCACCGCGTCGCCGTCGGCCCACGGGCCGAACAGCTCGAAGCCCGGCTGGCCCGCCATGCCGTGGCGCAGGCCGCGCACGCGCCGTCCCGCGATCGAGAACTCGGCCATGTGGAAGAACTTCGTCTCGGGAAGCGGGGCGCAGGTGGCCTGCTCGATCACGGCCGCGGCCGTCGGGCCCTGCAGCTCGTAGCGGTAGAACCGCGGCGGACCGGATCGCACCGCGGAGTTGTCGTCGCGCTCGGCGGTGGCGGCGTAGTTCCCGGTCTCCAGGTGGAACTGCACCCAGTCGATCACCATGGGGTGCCCGACCAGGTCGTAGAGCTCCCCCTCGAGGTGGAACAGGATCGCGTCGCCGATGAGGGACCCGTCGGGGCCCACGGCCACGTACTGCTTGGCCCGGTTCACCCCGAAGTTCGCGAACGTGTTCACGGCCAGGTCGCGCAGCAGCCGCTGTGCGTCCGGCCCCTCGACGAACAGGTCTGTCATGTGGTGCGACTGGTCCAGCAGCGCGCACGTGGTGGCCCAGGCCCGCTGCTCGGAACGCCAGTTCGTGAACTCCGGCGCGATCGGGAACGTGTGCGGCGGTGTCGCCGCGTTGCGCAGGAGGGCGACCGGGTCACCGGCGCGGGCGATCGCGGCGGCGAGGGTCTCGGGGGGCACGACGTCGACGGTAGGAAAGCGCCCGACCAGCCACCATCGCGCGGATGACGGCATCGACGTGGCGGTCCGTCGGGGGGCGACCAGGACAGATGACGATGTCCGGGGTGGGAGGACGGCGAGCCGGGAGCTCGACCGTATCGCTTACTGTCGGCACGTGGCCGAAGACGATCTCCGGGACGAGAAGCCCGAGCCGCCGACCGACGACCTCGTCACCACCTCCCACACGCTGCGCACGCCTGACGGCGAGCTCGCGTACACCGCGACGGCCGGCCGGATCGTCGTGCGCAAGGAGAAGCACACCGACGGCACGTTCGACGGCCACGAGCCGCACGCCGAGGTCTTCCTCGTCGCCTACACCCTCGACGGTGCCGAGCCCGGCACCCGGCCCGTCACGATCGCGTTCAACGGCGGGCCCGGTTCGTCCAGCGTGTGGCTGCACCTGGGGCTGTTCGGGCCGCGCCGCGTGGTGATGGGGGACGCGGGGGCGCTCACGCCGCCGCCGTGGGGCCTCACCGACAACGAGGAATCGCTGCTGCGCCACTCCGACCTCGTGTTCGTCGACCCGGTCTCCACCGGCTACTCCCGCGCGGTCGAGGGCGGGAAGCCCGCCGACTTCCACGGCTACACCGGCGACGTCGAGACGATCGGCGAGGTGATCCGGTTGTGGATCACGCGCAATGAGCGGTGGTTGTCGCCGAAGTTCCTCGCGGGGGAGTCGTACGGCACCCTGCGCGCCGCGGCGCTCGCCGAGCACCTGCAGGACCGCTACGGCATGCACGTGAACGGCCTCATGCTGATCTCGAGCGTCCTCGACATGGGCACCATCCGGTTCACGGAGGGCAACGACCGGCCCTACCCGCTGTTCCTGCCGACGTACGCCGCGATCGCCCACCATCACGGCCTGCACGGGGACCGGGCGCTCGCCGACGTGCTCGCCGACGCCGAGGACTTCGCCGCGGGCGACTACCCGTGGGCGCTGGCGCGGGGCAACCGGCTGCCCGCCGCCGACCTCGACCGCGTCGCCGCCCGGCTCGCCGACCTGACCGGCCTGGACGAGGCCTACGTCCGGCGGGTGCGGCTGCGGGTCGAGCACCTGCGCTTCTTCCGGGAGCTGCTGCGCGACTCGGGACGAACGGTCGGGCGCATCGACGGCCGGTTCACCGGCTGGGAGGCCGACGACGGCGGTGAGGTGCCGGGCCACGACCCGTCGATCGCGGCGATCACCGGCCCGTACACGGCCGCGATCAACTCCCACGTCCGCACCACGCTCGGGTACGCGAACGACCTGCCCTACGAGATCCTCACCGGCCGCGTGCAGCCGTGGTCGTACAAGGAGTTCGAGGGCCGGGCGGTCTCGGTGGTCGGGAAGCTGTCGGCGGCGATGCGCACCAACCCGCACCTGCGCGTGCACGTCGCCTGCGGCTACCACGACGGCGCCACCCCGTACTTCGCGGCCGAGCAGGTGCTGGCCACACTCCCCATCCCCGACGAGCTGCGCGACCGGATCGAGGTCCGCTACTACGAGGCCGGGCACATGATGTACGTGCACGAGCCGAGCCGGCTGCAGCAGTCGGCCGACCTGGCGGCGTTCGTCACCGCGGCGGCGTGATCCCGCCTCGGACGGCGGGCGCCCAGAGGCGGTCGGCGTCCCCCGCGGTCATGCGGCCCCGGTACACGTCGATCTTGTGGTCGATGAGCTCGAGGTTCTCCTGCAGCTCGGCGATCCGCGCGAGCACCTCGGCCCGGTGAGACTCCAGCAGGTCGAGCCGCTGCGGCTCGTTGCCGCGCCCGGCCGAGACCAGCTCGGCGTAGCGGCGGATGCTGCGGATCGGCATGCCCGTGGCGCGCAACCGCGTGCAGACCCTGATCCAGTCCAGGTCCAGTTTGCGGTAGCGCCGCCGCCCGCTCTCGGTGCGGCCGACGTCGGTGACCACCAGGCCGGCTCGCTCGTAGTAGCGCAGCGTGTGCGCGCTGACCCCGGTACGGCGCGCCGCCTCGGCGATGGTGACACCCGACTCCGGGATCGGTTCCTTGACTTCGAGCACGCTCTAAATCCTAGCGTCGCAGACGTGCACCCTCCGACGTCGCGCGCAGCCGTGGCAGGCGAGATCGACCGCCGCCGCAAGCTCCTGGTACTGGCGATCTGTTGCGCCAGCATCGTCGTGGTGGTGATGGACATCTCCATCGTCAACACCGCACTGCCCGCGATCCGCCAGGACCTGAACGCATCGGTGTCCGGTCTGCAGTGGACCGTCGACGCCTACACCCTGGTGTTGGCCGCGTTCCTGCTGCCGGCCGCGTCCACCGCCGACCGGTTCGGCCGCAAGCGGATCTTCCAGGTCGGCCTCGTCGTCTTCGGGCTCGGCTCACTCCTGTGCGGGCTGGCACCCAGCACCGGATGGCTGATCGCGGCACGGGTGCTGCAGGCCGTCGGCGCCACGATGCTCAACCCGGTGGCGATGGCGATCGTCGCCACGACCTTCACCGACCCGGCGGAGCGGGCGCGGGCGATCGGTGTGTTCGGTTCGATGTCGGGCCTCGCGCTGGCTCTGGGTCCGATCCTCGGCGGCGCGCTGGTCGACGGCCTCGGCTGGCGCTCCGTCTTCTGGATCAACGTTCCGATCGTGGCCGCCGCGATCGTGTGCACGCAGCTGCTCGTCCCCGAGTCACGAGCACCCCGCGCGCGCCGGTTCGACCCGGTCGGGCAGCTCCTCGTGGTCGTTGCGCTCGCCGGCGTCGTCTACGCGATCATCGAGTCCCACGCCCTGGGGTGGACGTCGCCGCTCGTGCTGGGGGTGTTCGCCGTCGCGGTGCTCGCGGGGCTCGGCATCCTGGCCTACGAACCGCGCCGCCCCGACCCGCTGCTGGACCTGCGCCTGTTCCGCAGCGCACCGTTCAGCGCAGCCATCCTGATGGCGCTCCTCGCGCTGTGCGGCTTCGGCGCGTTCCTGTTCGTGACCCCGCAGTACCTGCAGGACGTCCGTGGCTTGTCCGCGTTCGCCGCCGGCTTGACCCTGCTCCCGGTGGGGCTGGTGCTCATCGCTGTCTCCCCGGCCACCGGGTGGCTGGTCGGGTCGCGTGGTCCGCGGCTACCGCTGCTCGTCGCCGGGTGCGCACTCGCGCTCGGCGGTGCGGCCTCGGCGTGGATCGGTCCGGCCACCCCGCTGCCCGGCGTGGTCGCGAGCTACCTGCTGGTCGGCCTCTTCCTGGCCGCCGTCAACCCGCCGATCACGAACACCGCGGTGTCCGGGATGCCCCGCTCCATGGCCGGGGTGGCCGCGGCGACGACGTCCGTCGGCCGGCAGATGGGCACGACCCTCGGCGTCGCCGTCGCAGGCACGATCATGGGGTCGAGCGCGGCCGGCGGCGCCGGCGCGGTGACCGGCGTCGGGTGGCTGCTGCTGGCGCTCGGCGTCGCGATCGTGGTCCTGGCGGTGGTCAGCACCGGCCCGCGTGCGCTCGCCGGCGCCCGGCGGGCGGCTGCGTTGTTCGACTAGCTGTCCCACCCACGGAGGTTGGTGACGTGGTGGACGCCACCTGACCTCCATCACGACGCGGAAGTCCTTGCACCGGGTCCAGGCCGAGCTGCGGTAGCCGACCAGGCCGGCGCGGTCGTCGGTGGTCCGCCGGTCGGCGGGTTCGCGGGCGGCCGTCGCCACGGGTACGCGAGCGAACACCGGGAGGATCGGTTCGCTGATCAGGGTTTGCCTGCGCGCGAGGAGTGGGGCCGTCGCCGGGTGCGTAGCGCCTGCTCGCACACCGGCCGTGCTGCCGGCACACCGGTTGCAGTCGGTGTGTGACACCACGGGTGGTGTGCGGCCGCCGGGGCTGTGCCGCTTCTTCTGGTCGCACATCGGTGGTGGTGCCGGCACACCGGTTGCAGTTGATGTGTGGGCACCTCTGTCGGTGTGTGAGGGGCGGACGCGGCAGCCGTGGCCCGGAAATCTGACCGATCAGAAGGGTGGGCGGTCTTCCGCGTCGTCGGTGTCGTCGCTGGGGATGGGGCCGTTGTTCCAGCGGGCGGTGGCGGCGCGGGCGCGGTGGAGGCGTTCGAGGTGTGCGGCGAGGTCTTTGGGGAGCCCTTTCGGGGTGGCGGCCGGGTTGGGTGGCAGTTCGTCGCTGGTGTCGGGTCGGTGGTCGTGGGGGTGGCTGTGGTAGCGGTGGCCGGTGGGGGTGATCCATTGGATGCGGCCGTCGGGGAGGGCGCGCACGGCCCTGTGTGGGCGTTCTGGTCCGGTCGGGCGGTGGCGTCGACCTCGGGGGCGGCGTTGGTGAGCCGGCCGGAGAGCAGGGCGGCGGCGGTGTCGGCGCGGCGGGCGTCCATGCCGCGGGGGTCGTCTTTGCCGCAGCCCAAGGCCAGGCGGGTGAGCCACTGGTAGCTGGCTTGGGTGTCGGGGGCGGTCATGAGTGCCCACAGCGAGGCCATGCCGTCGGGTTCCTCGCTGATCGACACCCGCCGCTCGCGGGGGCGGCGGGCGGCGCCTTCGGGGTCGGCGGCGATCACGGCCCGGCGCAGGGCGGCCTTGAGCCGGCCGAGGGTCTGCTCCGGCGCGCGATCGAGGACCCGCTGCTGCACGGCCCGCGCGGTGTCGGCGTCCAGGTAGTGGGTGGTGTCGCAGATCGCGGTGACGCGACGTTCGTCGAGCCGGCCCCGTTCCCACAGTTGCCGGGTTTCGGGCAGCACCTGCTCCAGCTGCACGCGCGCCCGAGGCGCGCCTTCGCGCTCAGCCGGGCTCATCTCGCGTGGTGATCAGCAAGATCGTGACGGATCGGCGGGGTGGCAATGCACCGCGCGAGCGGGCGATCGTGGCCGAGTTTGGCCATGCTCGTGGGGATACTGGCGCACCTGGAGGCGGCTTCCCGGACGTGACGAGCTGTAACCCCGCTGTCGGCCTGACCAGCACTGCACTGCCTTCGCGCCCGCAGGGACGTGCTGCTCAGCCCGATCTACCGCCCACGACCGATCCGAACAGCACTCAGCGGCTGTCCCGGCAGCGCCGGCGTGCGGCTCGGTGCGAGCGAGGCTTCACCCCGCCGACGTCGACCGTGACTTGAGCTGATCCCGCCCGGCTACCACGACGTAGCCGACCAGCAGCACGAACATCACCGTGCTGACCCACACGGCCGCGGGCCGCTCCGCCGTGCCCGCGATCGCGTCGCCGATCTTCAGGACGTTCATCGCCGACCCGAGGGCGCCGAGCACCGCGATGCCGAGCGCGACGAGGAGGCCGGGCTTGCGTCCCGCGGCCGAGCGGGCGAGGGCGGCGCAGCCGAGCATCGGGAGCCCGACGAACGCGGGGATGAGCGCCGTGACGCTCGCGGCGCCGCTCAGGGCGTAGGCGCCGACGCCGAGGACGATGAGGACGATGCCGACAGCGGCGGTGAACCGGACCATCTCGACATTCTACGAGATGTCGAAGTAAGGAGCACCGCCGGTCGGCTGCCGCGCAGCGAGTTGACGAGTGCGAGGTCGTCGGCGGTGTGCAGGTCGGCCGGGCGCAGGACGCGCTCGTGCAGCACCCCGTCGGCCAGGAGCCGGGCGCGTTCCACCCCGGGCAGGCAGCCGCTGTCCACCGGGGCCGTCCACCAGCGCCCGTCCAGCAGGACGGCGAGGTTCGCCGTGCACGACTCGGTGACGTGGCCGCGCTCGTTCACCAGCAGCACGTCGTCGGCCTCTGGGTGCCGGGCGAGCCGGGCGGAGTACGGCTCGCGCAGGCTGGTCTTGTGCTGCGGCCAGCACGCGGTGGAGTCGATCGGCTCGGGGTCGATCGCCAGGCGGACCGGCCCGTCCGGCGGGGCGGGGAGCTCCTCGACGTCGACGGCGGCGGTGCCGTCGCGGTGGCAGCGCAGCCGTACGCGCGCGTCGCCGGCCCCGGCGAGCCGGGCGTGGAGCGCGCCGCGGACCGCGGCGTCGTCGTAGCGGAACCCGAAGAAGTCCGCGGAGGTGGCGACGCGGGCGAGGTGGGCGTCGAGCGAGCGGACGACGCCAGCCTCGAGGCGCATGGTCTCCAGGAGGTGGAACTCCCGGGGCCGGGTGTCGAGCACCCGGGCCTTCGCGAGCAGCTCGGCGTACTCGGCGCCGGGCCGAGAGCTCCAGGTGATGCCGCCGCCCGCGCCGTAGGTCGCGCTGCCCCGTTCGCGGTCGACGAGCACCGTGCGGATCGCGACGGAGAAGCGGGCCCGCACCGGCGCTCCCGGTGGCGCGACGAGGCCGATCGCGCCGCAGTACACGCCGCGCGGCCCGTCCTCGACCTCGCGGATGAGTTCCGTGGTGCGGGGCTTCGGGGCGCCGGTGACCGAGCCACACGGGAAGAGCGCGCGGAAGACGTCGGTCAGCCCGACGCCCGGGCGCAGCCGAGCCGTGACGTCCGAGGTCAGCTGGTGGATCGTCTCGAACCGCTCGGCGTGAAGCAGGCGCGGCACCGTGACGCCGCCCGCGGCGGCGACGCGGGCGAGGTCGTTGCGGACGAGATCGACGATCATGATGTTCTCGGCCCGCTCCTTCGCGCTGGCCCGCAGCCGCCCGACGATCCGTTCGTCCTCGGCGACGGTGCGGCCGCGGGCGGCGGTGCCCTTCATCGGGCGCATGCGGATCCGGTCGCCCGACAGCTCGAAGAACAGCTCGGGGCTGGCGCTGGCGACGACGAACCGGCCCGTGTCGAGGTGGGCGTTGTGGGCGCCGCGCTGGGCGAGTGCGAGGTCGCGGTAGAGCGCCTCCGGGTCGCCCCCAGCCGGGCGCGTGAGGTTCGTGGTCAGGTTGCACTGGTAGGTCTCACCCTCGGCGATGCGCACCCGCACGTGCTCCACAGCGGTGCGGTGGCGCTGCTCGTCCCACGCCGGGCTCCACGTGCCCGGTGCCCACCCGCCGGCACCCGGCCGCAGCGGCTCGGCGTCCTCCGGCGGCCCGGCGAGCCCGAACCAGGCCAGCGGCAACCCGTCGACGGGGTCGTGTGCGGTGAGGGCGGGGTCGAGCGCGGGCCCGGCCTCGTAGGCCACGAAGCCGAACGCCCACATCCCCGCGGCGGTGCGCCGCTCGACCTCGTCGAGGACGCCCGCCACCTCGCCCGGCTCCCACGCCACGAGGACGTGCTCGGCGCTGGGGAAGCGGATCGCCGTGCCCGCCACGAGGTCGTCGAAGCGCGCGTGCATCCGCCGATCCTGCCCTGCTGCGGTGGGTACGGGATCGGCGGATCGCGCATCCGGCCCGCGCTATTCGTCGTGCCCGGCCAGCGCCTTCTCGACGGCGTCCAGTTCGGCGGGGGAGAGGTCGGGGTTCTCCAGGGTGTCGAGGTCGGTGTCGAGCTGGGCGACGCTCGACGCCCCGACGATCGCCGAGGTGACGGCGTCATGGCGCAGCACCCAGGCCAGGGCGAGCTGGGCGATGCCCTGGCCGCGGGCGGCGGCGATCGGGGCGAGGCGGCGCACCACGCCCAACCGCTCCGGCGTGATCGCCGACGTCGTGAGGAAGCGCCCGCCCGCCGCTCGGGAGTCGGCGGGGATCCCGTCGAGGTAGCGGTCGGTGAGCAGGCCCTGCTCGAGCGGGGAGAAGACGACCGCGCCGATCCCCTCCGCGCCCAGGACGTCCAGCAGGGAGGGCTCGCCCTGCTCGATCCGGCGGTCGAGCATCGAGTACCGGGGCTGGTGCAGCACGAGGGGCGTGCCGAGGTCGCGCAGGATCGCGGCGGCCCGCGCGGTGTCCTGCGGTGAGTAGGAGGAGATGCCGGCGTAGAGGGCCTTGCCTGCCCGCACCGCGGAGGCCAGCGCGCCCATCGTCTCCTCGAGCGGGGTGTCCGGGTCGCGCCGGTGGCTGTAGAAGACGTCGACGTAGTCCAGGCCCATCCGGCGCAGCGACTGGTCGAGGCTCGCGGTGAGGTACTTGCGCGACCCGCCGTCGCCGTACGGGCCGGGCCACATGTCGTAGCCGGCCTTCGTGGAGATGATCAGCTCGTCGCGGTAGCGGGCCAGGTCGTGGCGCAGGATCTCGCCGAACGTGCGCTCGGCGGCGCCGTAGGGCGGCCCGTAGTTGTTGGCGAGGTCGAAGTGGGTGACGCCGCGGTCGAACGCCCGGAAGACGATCGCCTTCTGCACCTCGCGGGGCTTGTCCTCGCCGAAGTTGTGCCAGAGGCCCAGCGAGATCCGGGGCAGGACGAGGCCGGAGCGGCCGGCGCGCCGGTAGATGTCGGCGTCGTAGCGCGTCTCGGCGGCGGTGTAGGGCATGTCGATCAGTCTGCACCCTGGTGTGTGGGACCCGTGCAGCTCTATTCTGGATCCACTTTCCCCGCTCTAGGATGCATGAGGTCGGCCATGCTCAAGCAGGAGGACAACGAACGCGTCACGCGCTGCGGGCCGGGCACGCCGCTGGGCCGCCTGATGCGCGCCTACTGGCAACCCGCGGCGCTCGTGTCCGAGATGCCTGCCGACCGGCCCGTGAAGGCGGTGCGGCTGCTCGGCGAGGACCTCGTGCTGTTCCGGCGCGACGGCGGCTGGGGTCTGGTCGGGCGGTTCTGCGCCCACCGCGGCGTCGACCTGTCCTACGGCCGCCTCGAGGACGGTGGCCTGCGTTGCCTCTACCACGGCTGGCTCTACGGGCCGGACGGCCGCTGCCTGGAGCAGCCCGCTGAGCCCGAGCACTCCACGTTCGCGTCGCGGGTGCGGATCCCGAGCTACCCCTGCGAGGAGCGCAACGGGATCGTGTTCGCCTACCTCGGCGAGGGCGACCCGCCGCCGTTCCCCGCCTACGACTGCTTCACCGCGCCCGAGGCGTACACGTTCGCGTTCAAGGGCCTGTGGGAGTGCAACTGGTTGCAGGGCGTCGAGGGCGGGATCGACCCGAGCCACGTCTCGTTCCTGCACCGGTTCGTCGGTGAGGACCCGCGCGAGGTGTACGGGCAGCAGTTCAGCGAGGTCGTCGAGGGCACCGACAAGAAGCTCTCGGAGCTGGTGGCCGAGAACTACCGGCCGGACATCGAGGTGGAGGAGGCCGAGCACGGCCTGCGCGTCTACGCGGTCCGGCAGCTCACCGACCGGCTCAAGCACGTCCGGGTGACGAACCTGGTGTTCCCCAACGCGTTCGTCGTGCCGTTCGGCAACGACCGCGTCTTCTGCCAGTGGCACGTGCCGATCGACGACGAGCACCACTACTGGTACATGATCTTCTACGACTTCGCCGCCGAGACCGACAAGGACACGCTGCTCGCCCAGCGACTGTCCGAGGTCTCGCTGCCCGACTACCGGCCGCTGCGCAACCGCACGAACAACTGGGGCTTCGACCCGGCCGAGCAGCGCGACCTGACCTACACCGGCATGGGGCTGGACATCAACGTCCACGACCAGTGGGCCGTGGAGAGCATGGGGCCGATCCAGGACCGCACGGTGGAGCGGCTCGGTGTCTCCGACCGCGCGATCACCGCGTACCGGAGGCAGCTCCTGCGCGGGATCGACGCCTTCGCGGCCGGACGGCCCACACCTGCCCGCCCGGTCGACGCAGCCGCGGCGCGGACACTCACCGGCCCGGTCGCCGTCGACACCATCGCGCCCGCCGAGACCTGGGAGGATGTGTGGCGGGACCGGGAACGGGAGCGCCGGATGCGCTCCCCCTGGGCCCGGCCGGTGGGACGGGTGGCTGGTGCGTAGCGTGGACGAGCGGCCGGTGTCCGAGGCGGGCGGCGGGAGCGCTGTGCGCCCGATGCTCGCTGCCGACCGGGCGGGTTTCGTGGCCCGCCACGGGCTGTGGGGCGACGCCGAGCACGCCGCGGCGGCGCAGCTGCGCCGGGTGGTGGACGAGCTGGGCATCGAGCGGGTGCGCGTCGGGTTCGCCGACCAGCACGGGGTGGTGCACGGCAAGACGGTCACCCGCGAGGCCCTGCCCGGCGCGCTGGCATCGGGCATCACCGTGCCGTCGTCGCTGCTGCTCAAGGACACCTCGGGCCGCACGGTCGCGCCCGTCTTCACCGCCGACCCCGGCCTCGGGGTCGACGGGTTCGCCGGCATCGGCAACGCGGTGCTGGTGGCGGACCCGACGACGTTCCGGGTGCTCCCGTGGTCGCGCGACACCGGCTGGCTGCTCTGCGACGTGTACTTCCCGGACGGGCGGCCGGTGCCGTTCTGCACCCGCAGCCTGTTGCGGGCCGAGCTGGGCAGGCTCGCGGACCGCGGCTTCGAGCTGACCGTCGGCGTGGAGCTGGAGTTCCACGTCTTCGGCGGACCCGGCCCCGACGGCGGCCCCGCCGCGCTCAGCGACGGCGGGCAGCTCCTGCACGAGGAGGGGCTCGACCGCCACGACGAGCTCGTCCGCACGTTGCACCGCGGGCTCACCGACCTCGACCTGCCGGTGCGCTCCCTCGAGCTGGAGTTCGGGCCCAGCCAGTTCGAGATCACCCTCGCCGCGCGCGACGCCGGGCAGGCCGCCGACGACGTCGTGCTCACCCGGGCCGCGATCCGGCAGCTGTGCCGGCGCGCCGGATTGCAGGCCACGTTCATGTGCCGCCCCGCGGGCAGCACGTCGGCGAGCACCGGCTGGCACCTGCACCAGTCGTTGCGCGACGCCACCGGCCGCGCCGTGCTCGACCCGGCGGCGCCCGGCGAGGTGCTGTCCCCGACCGGGCGGCACTGGCTCGGCGGTCTCCTCGCGCACGCCGCCGCGGGTGCGGTGTTCTCCACCCCGACCGTGAACGGCTACAAGCGGTACCTGCCCCACTCCCTCGCCCCCGACCGGGTGGGGTGGGGCGTGGACAACCGGGGCGCCATGATCCGCGTCTGCCCCGCCCAGGACGGCGCGGGAGCGCGGCTGGAGAACCGGGCGGGCGAGCCCGCCGCCAACCCGTACCTCTACATCGCCGCGCAGGTGGTGGCCGGGCGGGCCGGCCTCGCGGACGCCGCCGACCCCGGTGAGCCGCTCGACGCGCCGTACTCCGCCGCGGTGCGCGCGCTGCCCCGCTCGCTCGGCGCGGCCCTGGACGCCCTCGCCGCCGACCCGGTCTTCGAGCATGCCTGGGGGAGCGAGGTCGTCTCCTGGTTCACCACGATCAAGCGGGCTGAATTCGAGCGCTACCTCGCCCACGTCTCCGACTGGGAACAGCGGGAGTACTTCGGTCTGATGTGATCCGTCAGCCGCGGAACACCGTGGCCGACCTGCGCTCGTACCAGCGGGCGAGTGCTTCACCCGCGGCGATCACGTGCTCGCGCATCTCGCGGCGGGCGAGCTCGGCGTCGTCGGCGGCGAGCGCCTCGGCGATGCGCTCGTGCTGGGCGATGTTGTTGGCGCGCAGCCGTGGGTTGTCCTCCAGCACCAGCGCCGCGACGTTGCGGGGGAACGCGTTGTTGATGTCGCGGATGGTGCGCGCGAGCCGCTCGTTGCCCGCGACCTCGTGGATGAGGGAGTGGAACCGGTCGTCGGCCGCGGCGGGCGGCGGGTTCTCGCGCAGCGCGTCGACGGTGCGGCGCAGCTCGTCGAGCTGGTCGGAGGAGATCTCGCCCGCCGCCCGCGCGCAGGCGAGGCCCTCCAGCTCGGCGCGCACCTCGTAGGCCTCCCGCACCTCCCACGGCGCGGGCACCCGCACCACCGCGCCGCGCCGCGGCAGCACCTCGATCAGCCCCCCGGACTGCAGCTGGCGCAGCGCCTCGCGGATCGGGGTGCGGCTCACGCCGAGCGCGGCGGCCAGCTCGGCCTGGCGCAGCTGGGCGCCGATCGGGATCTCGCCCGACATGATCCGCTCGCGGATCGCGGCGGCGGTGTGGTCGACGAGCGCGCTCTGCTCGCGGTGCGGCTTCTCGGCGTCGGACGTCACGGCACGGCCCCTTCCCGCGGGCACCGCGAGGATACACATCGCCGGTGTTGGGATCCCATCGTAAGACGCGGACGCGCTACTGGAGCGCCAGCGTGCGCAGGAGCAGGCGGGCGGCGTCGCCGCCGGCGTCGAGCGCGATGCGGACGGCGGTGGGGACGTCCAGGTCGGCGAGCAGTGCCGCCCGCACGGCCGCCACCTGCGCGTCCGTGCCACCCGGGGTGCCCGCGGCGCCGTAGAGCCGCTCCAGCAGCCGGGCCGCGTCGTCGAGCTCGCCGGGCCGGTACTCCCACGGCCGGTTCCACGGCCGGTTCAGCTGCATCAGTCGCACGGCCGAGCCGGGCGCCTCGCGCAGCAGGTCGCCCACCAGCACGAGGTTGCCCGTGGACTTGGCCATCTTCGCCCCGCCGAGGTGGACGGTGCCCACGCGCGCCTGCCGCCGGGCGAACGGCGCGACGCCGACGGCGGCCTGCACCATGGCCACCTGGTAGGCGTGGTGCGGGAAGGCGAGGTCGGCGCCCCCGGTGAGCACGTCCACCGCGCCGCCGAGGGTGGCGAGCGCCATGGCCGCGCACTCGGCGTGCCATCCCGGGCGGCCCGCCCCCCACGGGCTCGGCCACGCCGGGTCGCCGAGGCCGGAGGGCTTCCAGACCGGCACGTCGAACGGATCGTCGCGCAGCGGGTCGTCCGGGCGGTCGCCGTACTCCGCAGCGAGCGGCCGCGCCTCCTGCGCGGTGAGCCCGGCCGTGCCCGGCACGTGCGCGCCGCGGAAGTACACGTGCCCGTCGCGCTCGTACGCCGCGCCCGCGGCCAGCAGCGCCGCCGCCAGCCGGACGACGTGCGCGACGTGGTGGCGGGCCCGCGGGGCGTGGGTGGGCGGGCGGACGTGCAGGGCCGCCATGTCCTGGTCGAACCAGTGCTCCTGGACGAGGCCGAACTCCTCGTAGGAGCGGCCCCGCTCGGCGGCGGCGTGGGTGAGGACGTCGTCGACGTCGGTGGTGTTGCGCGTGAGCACGGTGTCCACGCCCGTCATGCGGATGACCCGCGCGATGACGTCGGCCCACACGAACGTCGACGCGTGCCCGAGGTGCGTGACGTCGTAGGGCGTGATGCCGCAGACGTAGATGCGGGCGGGGACGGTGAGCGGGAGGGGCGCCCCGGCGAGCGTCAGCACCTCGGGCGCCCGGGTGCGTTCTCGGGACGCGCGAGCATCGTGAGCTGGGTGAACGGCGGGCCCGGCCATCGGCCCATGGTGGCACGCCGGCGGCAATGCCGTTGATGCACGGAGGGGTGGTGCGCTCGAATGGCGCCGTGCCCTTTATGCCCGCGCGTAGCGCGCCCGGTAGCCGCGCAGGCGCTCGAGCCCGGTCGGGGACGCCGCCCCGATGACGGGACCGGCCCCGTCGACGAGGGTGGCGGCGAGGTCGTCGAGCACCCACAGGCTGCCCAGCGCGCACGACATCATCGCCCACCGCATCACGTCGACCTCGACCACGCGGCCGGCGCGCACGGCGCCCAGCCGCTCCCAGAGCGGTTCCGAGCGGAGGAAGGCCGGGTCGGCGGTGGGACCGGTGAGCAGCAGCACGAGATCGGCGTCGTGCTCGGTGAGGCGTTCCGTCGACACCGCCACGAACGGTTCGGCGACACCACGCTGCGCTGCGGGCCGCGCCAGCCCGAGCGCCTCCACCACGGCACCGGCCGGGGTCTGCGTCCCGAGCACGTAGAGCGACTGCCCGTCGAGGCCGGGGGAGAGCACCGACACGGTCGGCACGCGGACCTCGCGCAGCCGGGCGGCGAGTTCCCCGGTGCGGCGGTGCACGTCGGCGAGCAGCTCGTCCACGGCCACACCGACGCCCATTCCCGCGGCCAGCGCCCGGCAGTCGGCGTCGAGATCGCCCGTGCGCTCCACGGCGTGCACGGTCGCGAGCCCGTCGGGCACGGGTTCCGCGCCGGGGAAGCGGTAGCCGACCACCACGCCCGGCCGCAGCGTGGCGAGCCGTTCGACGTCGATCGCCCCACCCGCCCCGGAGACGTCGACCACCGGCTCGGCCTGCAGTTCGCCGATCGCCTGCAGCAGGGGGTCCGCCGACAGGAACGAGGCCGTGCCCACCTGGGGCAGGCCCGTCATCAGCGCCAGCGCGGCCGCGGCGCCGTCGAGGGTGACCAGCCGTTCGCCCGGCGCGGCGTCCCGGGAGCCGCTCGCGCACCCCGCGAGCAGGCACGTGGCCGCCGCGGCGAGCAGGGACCGGCGGGTGAGGGGTGGCAGCACGGGTTCCTCCGGGGCGCGGGTCGGCCGCCGCGGGTCCGCGGCGCCTGCCACCACAGGTCGCCCGGTGGCCCGCTCGGGTTCCCCGTAGACCTGCGGATGCGGCGTGCGCCACGGCTCGGCCACCATGGGCCGGTCGGACGTCGAACCGGGGGGTGGCCGACTTGCCGATGTGGCTGCGCATCACGCTGCTGCTGGCCGTGCTGGGCTGGAGCATCTACGCCGCGATCCGCCGCGAGCGGACCGTCCAGCGCCGGCTGGTGCGCGAGGCGCGGGGCAGCGTCGGGCGCGCACTCGCCGTGATCAGCGGCTACTACCTGGCGCTCGTGGCGGTGGTCGCGCTCTCGGGGCTGGGCGGGGCGCTCGCCCACCGGGCGGGTCTGCCCACGCTGACGATCCTCCTGCTGGTCGCCGGCCTGGCCGTCACGGCACCGTTCCTCTGGGTGTTCGCGCCTTCGGGCGAGCACGGTGGCGCCGCGACCCCCTTCCGGGACCTGCGGCGGCTGGGGGCGCGTGCGGGCGTGGCGCGGGCGCTCGCCTACCCGGCGATCGCCTACCACTTCCTCCTGTTGGTGCCTGCGCAGTCGGCCGCCGCGATCGCGGTGATCGTGGTCGAGTGAGCCCGGGCGCGCCGTCCGAGGGTGACGGCCACCGTGTTCGCCGTGACGACGAGGACGATGCCGAGCCAGTCGAGCGGGCCGAGCGCCTCGCCGAGCACGACGGCGCCGATGGTGGCGGCGTAGACCGGGCTGCCACTCATGAAGATCCCGAAGAGGTGGGCGGGCACGCGCCGCAGCGCCAGCAGGTCGGCCAGGAACGGCACCACCGACGCCAGCACGCCCGCGGCCCCGGCGCAGGCCAGCGCGGCGGGTGTGGGCGGGTGCGCGACGAGCACCGCGATGCCGACGGGCACGTACACCAGACCCGACACGGCCCCGGCTGCGGCCGAGCCCGCCACGCCGGGGACGCGGCGCCCGACCGTGCGGTTGAGCAGGATGTAGCCCGCCCAGCACAGGGCCGCGAGCAGGGCGAGGCCGATCCCGACGGCGTCGCTGGAGGGCTGCGGGCGGGTGAGCACCACGATGCCGGCCGCGGCGAGGAGCGCGCACGCCACCGTGGCCCGCTGCCGCGACCCCAGCAGGGCCACCGCGAGGGGCCCGAGGAACTCGAGCGTGACCGCGAGGCCGAGCCCGATCCGGTCGATGGCGCTGTACAGCGAGACGTTCATGACGGCGAACATCGCCGCGAGCCCGAGCACCGGCCACCACTGCTGCCGGGTGAACGCGCGCAGGCGCGGCCGCCCCACGGCCAGCAACACCACTCCGGCCACCCACTGGCGCACCGCCACCACGCCGACCGGCCCGATCGCGTCGAACGCGAAGGACCCGATCGCCGCCCCGCTCTGGCTGGCCAGCCCGCTCGCCACCATCAGTGCCACGCCCGCCGGGTGGGTCCGGGCGGGGGCGGTGGTCTGCGCATGGATCTCCGTGTCCACGGCCGTCAGCATGCGCGTCGCTTGCACATTCACAAAATGCATCTTCAGGCGCAGCGATACGCTCGACGTATGGATGCCGGCACGGACGCCGTGGAGCTGCGCCACCTCCGCCACCTGGTCGCGGTGGTCGACGCGGGCGGGTTCACCGGCGCCGCCACGCAGCTCGGGATGACGCAACCGTCGGTCTCGCGTGCGATCGCGGCGCTGGAGGCCGCGCTGGGGGTGCGGCTGCTGCGCCGCACCAGCCGGGAGGTCGTGCTCACGTCGGCGGGGGAGCGGGTGCTGGCGCGGGCGCGCCGGGTGCTCGCCGAGGTCGACGACCTCGCCGAGGAGGCGCGCAGCGGCCACACCCGCCTGCGGCTCGGCCACGCGTGGGCCGCGATCGGGGCGCACACCGTGGAGCTGCAGCGCCGCTGGGCCGCGGCACACCCGGGCGTGCCGCTGCAGCTGGTGCGCACCAACACCTCCACCGGCGGGCTCGCCGAGGGCGCCTGCGACGTCGCCGTGGTCCGCAGCCCACCCGGCGCCGCCCGCCTCGACTCCCGCCGCTTCGACAGCGCCGTGGTGGGGCTGGAGGCCCGCTACTGCGCGCTCGCCGCGGACGACCCGCTGGCCCGCCGCCGACACCAGCTGCGTCTCGCCGACCTGGCCGACCGCGTGGTCGCCGTCGACCCGCGCACCGGCACCACCACCGTGGACCTGTGGCCGTCCGAGTCCCGCCCCGCGGCGGAGGAGGTCCACGACGTCGACGACTGGCTCGCCGTGATCGCGGCCGGTCGCTGCGCCGGGGTCACCGCGGAGAGCACGCTCACCCAGTACAGGCGCCAGGGCGTGGTGTTCCGCCGCCTGCGCGACGCGCCGCCGGTGCCGGTGCGGCTGGTCTGGTGGCGCGACGACCCGCACCCGGCCACCGCGGACCTCGTCGGGTTGCTGGCGCAGCTCTACCGCGGCGGGACCGGCGGGTAGCGCACCGGAATCAGCTGGACGCAGTGCCGTCCTGGTCGTCGCCGTCCTGGTCGTCGCCGTCCTGGTCGTCGGCGCGGAGCAGGCGCATCACCACCACCCCGACGAGGTCGCCGCGCGGCACGGGGCCCCAGCTGGCCGAGTCGGCGCTGTCCGGCGCGTCGCCCTTGACGAACACGTGCCCGGCAGGCACCGGCCACGTGGCGTCGGTGCCGTCGATCGTGGCGGCGTACGGCCCGACCGGGCGACCGGCCGCGAGGCGGTCCAGCGGCACCCGGGCGACCTGCCCGGGCAACGCCAGGAGCCGCTTGACGAACAGCGCGGAGCCGTCGCCGCCCGCGTGCGCGGGAACCCGCCCGACGACGATCGCGCCGGGCCGCAGCGGCCGCCACGGCCCCGGCCGGACCGCGAGGAGGCGGTCGCCGTCGCGCAGGGTGGGCTCCATGCTGCCGCCCTCGACCCGGATGATCCGCACGAAGCGCCCGAGCACTCCGCGCCCTGCAGGCTGCGCTCGGCTCGGCACGCGGTGATCCTATAGACGGGGTTGATGCCATCCATCCCGACTATCTGTTTCCGGTCCGCCCGGCGGCTTCCTACCGTGCGATACATGCGGATCGTGGTGTGTCGGCTCGACGAGTTCCCGCCCGGTGAGCGGCGCATCGTGCAGGCGGGGCGCCGGTCGATCGGGGTGTTCCGGGTGGGTGACCGGTTCTACGCGATCAACAACCACTGCCCCCACATGGGCGGGCCGTTGTGCCGGGGCCGGACGAAGCCGTGGGTGAGCTCCGGCGGGCCGGGGGAGTTCGTCCTCGACGAGGACGACGCCCTGCTCGCCTGCCCGTGGCACGGGTGGGAGTACGACCTCGCCACCGGCCAGTCCTTCCTCGGGCCGGGCGAGCCGCCGGTCCGCACGTACGAGGTGTCCGTCGAGGCCGAGAAGCCGGGGGACGAGCCCGCGCCCGCGGCCGCGCCGCGGGGCGGCCGGATGCCCGGGCCCTACGTCGCCGACACGTTCCCGGTGCACGTCGAGGACGCCTACGTCGTGGTCGAGACCACGCCCCGCCCGGCCGCGAAGGCGCCGGGTGTTCGAGCTGCCGGAGGTTCGCGATGACGAGCACGTTGGAACAGACGGCCCCACCGGCCCCGCGGACGGGCTACACGATCGTCGACACCGACATCCACCCGCACGCGCTGGGCCGCGACATCCTGCCGCGGCTGTCGGCGCAGCACCGCAGGCGGTTCGAGATGTTCGGCAGCCGCGTGCCCGGCCCGCCGGAGATCTACCCGCGGGTGCGCAACTCCGGGTTCCGGCTCGACTCCTGGCCGGAGGGCGGCTTCCCGGGCAGCGACCTGCAGATGACCCGCGCCCAGCTGCTCGACGAGTTCGGCGTCGACCACGGAATCCTCATCCCCCTGCAGGGCCACAGCTGGGGCGTCGAGCAGCCGCACTACGCGGCCGCGCTGTGCGGGGCGCTCAACGACTGGATCGTCGAGGAGTGGCTCGACCCGGAGCCGCGGCTGCGCAGCTCCATCGCGATCGCGCACGAGTCGCCGGACCTGGCGGCGCAGGAGATCGCCCGCCGCGCGCAGGACCCGCGGTTCGCGCAGGTGCTGCTGTCCACGGGCGGCGAGTCCGGCTTCGGGGTGCGCCGCTACTGGCCGATCTACGCCGCCGCCGCCGAGGCGGGGTTGCCGATCGCCGCCCACACCGGTGGGCTCGAGCAGCACCGCGGCGCCGGCTGGCCCTCGTTCTACCTCGAAGAGCACGTGTGGAACGGCAACACGATGGCCTCGCTGGTCACGAGCATGCTCTGCGAGGGCGTGTTCACCGAGTTCCCGACGCTGCAGGTGATCTGCGTGGAGGGCGGGATCGCCTGGGCGGGCCCGCTGATGTGGGCGCTGGACGAGGCGTGGCCGCGGCTGCGCGAGGACGTGCCGCACCTGACGAAGCCGCCGTCGGAGTACATCCGCGAGCACGTGTGGTTCACCACCCAGCCCGTCGAGGAGCCGGACGACCCGAAGCACCTCGAGGTCGCGCTGCGCCACATCGGGATGCCGGACCGGATCATGTTCGCCTCCGACTACCCGCACTGGGACTTCGACTCGCCCCAGCAGGCGCCGAAGCTGTTCCCGGCGGCGCTGCGCCGCGACATCATGGGCGCCAACGCCTGCCGGCTCTACGGCCTGCCGGAGCGGGGGGCGGCGGCGTGACCGCAACCCAGACGGCGGTACAGACCGCAGTGATCGACACCGACGTCCACTGCGCGCCGAAGTCCCTGGCGGACCTCTCACCCCACCTCGACCCGTACTGGCGCGGCTACATCACTGAGGGCGGTATCGCGCTCTCGCCCACGCAGGGCGGGGCGTACCCGCCCGCCGCGCCCACCAGCGGCACCCCCGCGGCCACGTCCGTCGAGCAGCTGCGCGAGGGGTTCCTCGACGTCGCGGGGCCGCAGCTCGCGGTGCTGAACTGCACCACGTCGTTCCACTGCAACCGCAACCCGTACTACGAGGCGGCGCTGTGCCGCGCGGTGAACGACTGGCTGGTGGCCGAGTGGCTGGAGCGCGACGACCGGCTGCGGGCGAGCATGGTGGTGCCCACGCTGGACACAGCGGCGGCCGTCGCCGAGATCGAGCGGATCGGCGACCACCCGCGGATCGTGCAGGTGCTCCTGCCGGTGCGCACCGACGCCCCGTGGGGCAACGTCCGGCACCGGCCGGTGCTGCGCGCGGCCGCCGAGCGCAACCTCGTGGTGGGGGTGCACGCGTGGGGCCGGATCGGCAACGCCCCGACGTCCAGCGGGATGACCCACACCTACCTCGAGGACTACGTCGCCAACTCCCAGATCATCGTGCAGGCCCAGGTCACGAGCCTGATCACCGAGGGGGTGTTCGCCCAGCTCCCGGACCTGCGGGTCACGCTGCTGGAATGCGGCTTCTCCTGGCTGCCCACCCTGCTGTGGCGGTTCGACAAGGACTGGAAGGGGGTGTGGCGCGAGGTGCCGTGGCTGGACGCCAAGCCCTCGGAGACCGCGCGCAGGCACCTGCGGCTCACCACCGCGCCCGCGCAGCTGCCCCACGACCCGGTGCAGGTGCGGGAGGCGCTCGACCTGCTCGACGCCGGATCGATGCTGCTGTACGCGAGCGACCACCCGCACGACCACGGCACCGGCGGTGAGCGCCTGCTCGCGGCGCTCACCGACGAGGAGCGGGAGCGTGTGCTCGGCGGGAACGCCGCCGAGTGGTACGCGCTGGGCTGAGGCGGACAGGGCTGATGCTCGACGCGTTCACCCCCACCGACGTCACGACGCCGGGCGGGGCGCGGCTGCGGGCGCGCACCGCCGGCAGCGGACCGCCGGTGGTGCTGTTGCACGGCTACCCGCAGACCTCGGCGATGTGGCACCTCGTGGCGCCCGACCTCGCCCGCGACCACACGGTGGTGCTGCTGGACCTCCCCGGGTACGGGGACAGCCTCGCGCCTCCCGCCGCCCCGGTGGAGGCGTTCGGGAAACGGGCGATGGCCGCCGAGGTCGTCGCCGCGATGGCGGCGCTCGGTTTCGAGCGCTTCGCGGTGGTCGGGCACGACCGCGGCGCCCGGTGCGCCTACCGCCTGGCGCTGGACCACCCGGACGCCGTCACCGCGCTCGGCGTGCTCGACATCCTGCCCACCGCGGACGTCTTCGCCCGGGTGGACGCCGCGTTCGCCCGCGGCGCGTGGCACTGGTTCTTCCTGGCCCAGCCCGGCGACCTGCCGGAGCGGCTCATCGGCGCCGACCCGGACGCGTTCTTCCTGCGCGGGCCCGCGCCGTTCGCGCCCGACGCGCTGGCCGCCTACCGCGCGGCGTGGTCGCGGCCCGAGGTGATCCACGCCATGTGCCAGGACTACCGGGCGGGCGCGACGTTCGACGTCGCCGACGACGAGGCCGACCGCGGGCGGCGCACGATCGGCTGCCCCACGCTCGTGCTGTGGGGCACCAGCGGCCCGGTCGGGCGCGAGCCCGACGCGCTGGGGACCTGGCGGGCCTGGGCACCCGGCGCATGCGGCCACGCGCTCGAGTGCGGGCACTACGTCGCGGAGGAACGGCCCGCCGAGACGATCGTCGCGCTGCGGGAGCTGCTGGCGCGGTCATACTGAGGGGGTGGTGAGGCGGGCGACGTCGCTGGCGAACCTCGACCTGAACCTCCTGGTGATCCTGCGGGAGCTGCTGCGCGAGCGGAACGTCACCCGCGCGGCCCGGCAGGTCGGGATCACCCAGCCGGCCGCGAGCGCGGCGCTCGGGCGGCTGCGCAGGCACTTCGGCGACGAGCTGCTCGAACGCACCCGCGGCGGCTTCGTGCTCACCCCGCTCGGGGCGCAGCTGGCCACGCAGATCGAGACGGTGTGCGCCGGGGTGGAGCGGCTCTTCTCCACCGACCCGGCATTCCGGCCGCAGGACTCCGAGCGGGAGTTCGTGGTGCTGGTGCCCGACTACGTGCTCGCCGCGATCGGCGAGCCGCTGTCGCGGGTGATGCACGAGGAGGCGCCCGGCACCCGGCTGCACGTCAAGGTCGTGCACGAGGCGATGCCCGCCGACCTGCTGGAGACCCTCCGCGTGATCGACGGCATCGTGTCCGTGCCGATGCCGCGGTTCCAGGTCACCGGGATCCGCGGCCGGGAGCTGTTCCGGGACCGCTGGGTCTGCGTCGTCTCGGCGGACAACCCCGTGGGCGACCGGCTGCAGCTGGCCGACCTCGAACGCCTGCCCTGGGTGGTGCCCCACCACCCCGACGGCGAGTACCCGCCCACGTCGCCGCTCGCGCCGCTGCTCGCCCGGCTGTCCGCGCGTCCCCAGGTGGCGGTGCGGGTGGACAGCTACCAGGCCACCCCGTACTTCGTCGCGGGGACGCGGCGGATCGCGGTGATCCAGCGGCGCCTCGCCCTGCGCTTCGCCGACCGGCCCGACCTGCGGGTGCTGGAGTGCCCCGGCGACCCGCCGCCGATCGTCGAGACCCTCTGGTGGCACGCCAAGAACGACGAGGACGACGCCCACACCTGGTTCCGATCGATGGTGCAACGGGCGGCGGCCGACGACGGCGCCGTCAGGTGACCGGGAGCAACTCGACCACCCCCCGGTCGGCCGGGTGCAGCGCGTGCGCGACTCCCCGGTCGAAGGTCACCAGCCTGCCCCCGCGCACCGCGGCCAACGCCGCGAGGTGGACGTCGGTGAGTTGCTTGTGAGTGCCGAGCCGGTCGGTCGGGAACGGGGGATCGATCAGCCGCACCTCGTCGGGCCAGAACTCGTGGCCGGGCAGGTCGCAGAGCGCCCGGAGAACGCCGAGCGCGTGACCGGGGGTGGCGGCACCGGGGATGACGTTCTTGTTCGACGAGACGCGGACGAAGCCGAGCTCGGTCACGGCGGTGGTGGCCCATCCGGAGGCGCTCGACCTCTCGAACCACCGGCGGGCGGCGCCGTGGTGCACGTGGTTCGGCCACGCGGCCGCGATCAGTACGTTGACATCCAGCAGCGCGACGGGCATCGGTTACTCGTCGAGAGCGCGGTCGACCATGTCAGGCGTGATCGCCGGGGCATCCGGCGGCACGTCGAACGTGGGGAAATTGCCGGTGGTGCGTTGTTCGGGGATCAGGGCGCGGCGGGCGAGCTCGGAGATGACCGAGCCCAGCGAGCGGTTCTCCGCCTCGGCGATGGCACGCGCGGCGGCGAGCACGCCGTCGTCGATGTCGAGGGTGGTGCGCATCAGATGATGCTACATCAGCGCATCACGCGCACCGCCGTCATCCACCGCGTTGATGGTGCGCATGCCAACTCGTGATTTCCGTGCATGGGGGCCGCGTTCGTAGCGTGATCGCGGATCCGACGCGCACGAAGGGGTGTGCCATGGCTGAGAAGGTCGACTCCCGTCCCGTCGTCGACGTCGTCCCGCTGATCGAGAACCAGAAGGTCGGCCGCTTCTGGCTGGTGCTGTTCGCGGTGTCGTGGGCGGTGACGTTCCTCGACGGGTTCGACCTGCAGATCATCTCCTTCGCGGGCCGCTACATCCAGGAGTCGTTCGCCCTCAGCAACACCCAGCTCGGCACGTTGGGCACGGTGGGTGTGGTGGGCACGCTCCTGGGCGGCATCGCGATGGGCTACCTCGGTGACCGGGTGGGGCGCAAACCCGCGATCGTCGTCTCGACGGTCGGTTTCGGCGTGTTCATGCTGCTGTTCGCGGTGGCGCAGGACTACACGCAGCTGGTGCTCCTGCGGTTCGCCACGGGCGTGTTCCTCGGCGGGGCGCTGCCGCTGGTGTGGGCCGTGGTCACCGAGTTCGCGCCGGCCCGGCTGCGCTCCACGTCCGTCGTGATCACGATGATCGGCTACAGCCTGGGCAGCGCGTCGGGCGGCCCGGTCTCCAATGCGCTCATCCCGCGGTTCGGCTGGGAGGCGGTGTTCATCGCCGGCGGGGTGGCGTCGCTGCTCGCGGTGATCCCGGTGGTGCTGTTCCTGCCGGAGTCGGTCAAGTTCCTCGCCCAGAAGGACCTGCGCCAGCACCGGATCGCCGGGATCCTGCGGCGCGCGATGCCCGAGGTCACGCTGCCCGCGGACGCGCGGTTCGTCGTCGGCACCGGTGGCCTCGACCGCTCCTCCTTCCGGCCGGCCGACCTGTTCCGCGGCGGCCGCCTGGCACTGATCACGCCGCTGGTGTGGCTGGCGTACATGTGCTCGTCGGCGATCGTGTTCTACCTCGCCTTCTGGGGGCCGATCCTCAACGAGCGGATCGGGTTCAGCGTGTCCGCGGCGGCGACGCTCGCCGCGTGGACCGCCGTGGCCGGGGCGGCCGGGCAGCTGCTCATCGGGCGCTTCATCGACAACCGCGGCGCAGGCACGATCGCCTGGATGCCGCTGCTGGCCGTGCCGTGCCTCATGGTGATCGGCCTGGTGCCGCTGAACGCCCCCACGTACATCGCCGTGATCGTCCTGGCCCACGTGTTCGTGATCGGCGGGCACGGCGGCATCATCTCGATCTGCGGGATCTTCTACCGGCCCGCGATCCGCGCCAACGGCGCCGGCTGGGCCACGTCGGTGGCCAAGTTCGGCGCGATGCTCGGCCCGTGGCTGGCCGGGTTCGTCATGGACCACGGCCTCGACGCGCGGGGCACCTTCTTCGTGTTCGGCTTCTTCCCGGTGGCCATGGTGGTGCTGCTGGTGGTGCTGGGGCGCATCCAGAAGAGCCTGCCCGCCGACGCCGACGGGTCGCTGGAGGTACTGGAGCAACCTGCGGCGCGCTGAGCTTCCGCGTTGCGAAAGGGCCGTCGAGGCCGGGGGCTCACCCGGGCATCGTGAGGTGCATGAGCATGACCACCCGCGCCGCGATCTGCCGCGAGCCCGGCAGGCCGTGGGAGATCACCGACGTCGAGCTCGACGACCCGCGCGCCAACGAGGTGCGCATCCGGTTCCACGCGGCCGGTCTGTGCCACTCCGACGACCACATCCAGAAGGGCGACGCCCGGATGCGGTTCCCGGTGGTCGGCGGGCACGAGGGCGCCGGGGTGGTCGAGGCCGTCGGGCCCGGGGTGACCCGGGTGGCCGTCGGCGACCACGTGGTCTGCTCGTTCATCCCGGCCTGCGGGTCCTGCCGGTACTGCTCCACCGCGCGGCAGAACCTGTGCGACGCCGGGAAGAACGCGGCCACCGGAGAGTTCCCGGACGGGACGTTCCGGTTCCACCTCGACGGAGAGGACCTCGGCGGGCTCTGCGTGCTCGGCACCTTCGCCGAGCGCGCGGTCGTGTCGGAGTTCTCGTGCATCCCGATCCAGGACGACATCCCGTTCGACGTCGCCGCGCTGGTGAGTTGCGGGGTGCCCACCGGCTGGGGTTCGGCGGTGTACGCGGCGGGCGTGCGCCCGGGCGACACCGTGGTGATCTACGGCGCGGGCGGCGTGGGCAGCAACGCGGTGCAGGGCGCGCGGTACGCGGGCGCGAAGAACGTGGTGGTCGTCGACCCGGTGCCGTTCAAGCAGGACATGGCGAAGGTCTTCGGGGCCACGCACACGTTCGGCGACGCGCAGGCGGCGCACGACTTCGTGGTGGAGACGACCTGGGGCGAGCTCGCCGACCATGCCATCATCACGGTCGGCGTGCTGCACGACGAGGTGATCGCCAACGCCCTGAAGGTGGTGGGCAAGACCGGCCAGGTGACGATCACCGCGGTCGGCAACGGCTCGGTGGTGGCCCCGGCCGGCATGCTGATCGGCTACCAGCGGCGCGTGCAGGGCGCGATCTTCGGTGCCTGCAACCCGCTGCACGACGTCCCGCGGCTGCTCGGGCTCTACCGCTCCGGTGACCTGAAGCTCGACGAGCTGATCACCCGCCGCTACCGGCTCGACCAGGTCAACGAGGGCTACCAGGACATGCTCGACGGCAAGAACGTCCGCGGCGTCATCGTGCACGAGAGCTGACGCGAGTGATGACCACGGTGCGCATGCGGGTGCTGATGGAGCCCCGCCACGGTGCCCGGTACGCGGACATCAAGGCGCTCGCGCTGGCCACGGAGGAGGCCGGGTTCGACGCGTTCTTCCGCTCGGACCACCTGATGGGCGTCGACCCGGCCGACCCGTCCTACCTGCCCACCGACTGCTGGACGACCCTCGGTGGCCTGGCCCGCGACACGACGCGGGTGCGGCTGGGCTCGCTCGTCACCGCGGCGACCTTCCGGGAGCCGGGGCTGCTCGCCGCGATCGTCGCCTCGGTGGACGACATGAGCGGCGGCCGGGTGGAGCTGGGGATCGGCACCGGCTGGTACGAGCGCGAGCACCAGGCGTTCGGCATCCCGTTCCCGTCCCGGCGCGAGCGGTTCGACCGCCTGGAGGAGCAGCTCGCCGTCATCACCGGGCTGTGGTCGGGGCCGGGCTGCACCTTCGCGGGCACCCACCACCGGATCGCGGACAACCGCACGCCGCCGCGCCCGGTGCAGCGGCCCCACCCGCCGATCATCGTCGGGGGCAGCGGCCCGAAGCGGACGCCCGCGATCGCGGCCCGGTACGCCACGGAGTTCAACGGGGCGCTGACCCTCGGCGGTGGCACCGAGGCGCTGCGGGAGCGGTTCGCGAACTTCACCCGCGCCTGCGCGGCGATCGGGCGCGACCCGGCCGACGCGCACCGCTCCGCGGTGCTCCCGGTGGCGTGCGGCGCCACGCCTGCCGAGACCGAGCGCCGCGCGGCGGTGATCGGCTCGGAGCTCATGCGGGCCAACGCCGCGATCGGGTCGCCCGCCCAGGTGGCCGAGCGGATCGGCGAACTCGCCGACGCCGGCGCCGACACCGTCTACCTGCACATCTACGACATCCACGACCTCGACCACATCGCGCTGATCGGCGCCGAGGTGCTGCCGCACGTGGCGCCGTCCAGAACGGGGGCTCCGGCATGACCATCACCACCCGCGCGGCGATCGCGCGGCAGCCGCACACCGGCTGGGAGCTCGTCGAGCTGCAGCTGGACGAGCCGAAGGCGCACGAGGTGCGCGTGAAGTTCGCGGCGTCGGGCCTGTGCCACTCCGACGACCACATCACCCAGGGCGACGCCCCGGTCCGACTGCCGATCGTGGGCGGCCACGAGGGCGCGGGGATCGTGGAGTCGGTCGGGCCGGACGTGCGCCGGGTGCAGCCGGGCGACCGGATCGTCTGCTCCTACATCCCGGCGTGCGGGGCGTGCCGGCCGTGCTCCACCGGGCACCAGAACATGTGCGTGAAGGGCCTCAACGCGGGCACCGGCATGTTCCTGGACGGCACGTTCCGGTTCCACCTCGGGGACGAGGACCTCGGCGGCTTCTGCACCGTCGGCTCGTTCTCGCAGTACGCGGTGGTGTCGGAGTGGGCGTGCATCCCGCTGGCCGACGACATCCCGTTCGAGATCGGCGCGCTCGTCGGCTGCGGCGTGCCCACCGGCTGGGGCTCTGCGGTGCACGCGGCCGGCGTGCGCGCGGGCGACACCGTGGTGATCTACGGCGCGGGCGGCGTGGGCAGCAACGCCGTGCAGGGCGCCCGGTACGCGGGCGCGAAGAACGTGGTCGTGGTGGACCCCGTGGAGTTCAAGCGCGACATGGCGAAGGTCTTCGGGGCCACGCACACGTTCGCCGACGCGAAGGCCGCCCACGACTTCGTGGTGGAGACGACCTGGGGCCAGCTCGCCGACCACGCGATCTGCACCCCCGGCGTGCTGACCGAGGAGATCGTGAGCTCCGCCATGCAGGTGGTGGGCAAGGGCGGCAAGGTGACGATCACCGCCGTCGGCAAGCTGGGCGAGAACGCCGTCACCGTGCACGCCGGCCAGATGATCAGCTACCAGCGCCAGGTCCGCGGGGCCCTCTTCGGCGACTGCAACCCGCTCTACGACGTGCCCAAGCTGCTCGGGCTCTACCGCTCCGGTGACCTCAAGCTCGACGAGCTGATCACCCGGCGCTACCGGCTCGACGAGATCAACCAGGGGTACCAGGACATGACCGACGGCAAGAACATCCGCGGCGTCGTCATCCACGAGGACTGAGGCCGTGAACGCATCCACCACGTTCGTCGCGTCCGAGGACGCCGACACCGTCACCGAGCTGCTGCGCGCGCAGCTGGAGGGGCTGCCCGCGCGGTCGCCGCTCTACGCCGACCACCTCGCCGAGCACGGCGTCACCGCCGCGGCGTTCGCCTCGCTCGAGGACCTGCGCAAGTTCCCCTTCACCACCAAGCAGATGCTGCGCGACTCCCAGGCCGCCACGCCGCCGCTGGGCAGGCACGCGGGCGTGCCGATGAGCGAGGTGGTGCGCGTGCACGCCTCCACCGGCACCACCGGGCGGCCCAGCTGGGTGGGGGTGACCCGCCGCGACGCCGCCGCCTGGACCGACATGGTGGCCCGCGCGTTCCGCACGATGGGCGCCACCCGCGAGGACGTCGTGCTGCACTGCGCCGGGCTCACCCTCTTCGTCGGGGGCCTCCCGATCCGCGACGCGCTCGAACGCATCGGCTCCACCCTGGTGCCGATCGGCACGGGGGCCTCGGAGAAGGCGGTGCTGGCGCTCGAGACACTCGGCGTCACCGCGCTGCACTCCACACCGTCGTACGCCCGTTACCTGGCCGAGTACATCCGCGGACTCGGGCGCGACCCGAAGGAGTTCGGGATCAGCAAGATCTTCGTGGGCGGTGAGCCCGGCGGCGGCGAGCCGGCGTTCCGCGCCCACGTCGAGAGCGAGTGGGGCGCGCCCGTCACCGAGGGGCTCGGCAACGCCGACATGGCCCCGGTGCTGTTCGGCGAGGCCCCGGGCAGCGGCGGGATGCGGTTCACCGGCGGGCCCCACGTCGTCGTCGAGCTGATCGACCCGGACACCGGCGAGCCGATCGGCGTCGAGCCCGGCGCCTCCGGCGAGCTGGTGTACACCTCGGTTGACCGCGAGTGCTGCCCGCTGGTGCGCTTCCGCACGCGCGACCGCGTGGTCGTCACCGGGCGAGCGGCCGACGGGGCACCGCTGATCCGCTGCGTCGGCCGCACCGACGACATGCTGATCGTCCTCGGCGTGAACGTGTTCCCGTCCGCGGTGCGCGACCTCGTGCAGACCCTGCACCCGCGCACCACCGGCGCCGTGCAGATCGTGCTGCCGCAGGCCGGGCCGCGCGTCGAGCCGCCGTTGCCGGTCGAGGTCGAGTGGGGCGAGGAGCCGGGCGACCACGCGGAGCTCACCCGCGACGTCGAGACGCTGATCCGCAACCGGCTCTCGGTGCGTGCCGCGGTCACGCTCGTGCCGCCCGGCACGCTCGAACGCTCCGAGATGAAGTCCCGGCTCACCCGCCTCGCGAGCTGACAGGAGCAGCAGTGCCGAACGCGATCCTCGACCCCACCGGCGGTGCGTCCGCGGTAGCTGTGCCGTTCGCGCTCGCGCAGCGCAAGCCCGACCTCGCCGGGGCCCGTGTCGGCCTGCTGGAGAACACCAAGCAGAACGCCGCCCTGTTCCTCGAACAGGTCGGCGCGCTGCTCGTCGGCGAGCACGGCGCCGCCGCGGTCACGCTCATGCGCACCAAGAAGGCGTTCGCCCTGCCCGCCTCCGACGAGCTCGTGGCCGAGTACGCCCGCGCGTGCGACGTGGTGGTCACCGGCGTGGGCGACTGCGGCTCGTGCAGCGCCGCGGCCGCGGCCGACGGTGTGGCGTTCGAGCGGGCGGGCCTGCCGACCGCGGTGATCTGCAGCGACGCGTTCGTGGCCACCGCCGACGCGATGGCCGCGCTGCGCGGCGCGCCCGGCTACCGCTACCTCACCACCCCGCACCCGGTGGCGATCCTGACCCCGGACCAGGTCCGGGAGCGGGCGGCGCAGCTGGCGGGCGCGGTGGCGGAGCTGTTGACGGCATGACCGATCTCGACCCCGACGCCGCCCAGGCCGCGATCGAGCACTGCTACGACCAGGGCTGGTCCGACGGGCTGCCGCTGGTGCCCGCGTCGCGACCGCTCGTGGACAGGTTCCTGGCGACGACGTCCCGGGCGCCCGAGGAGGTGATCGGGCGGCTCGCGCAGGTCGACCGGGAGGTCACCGTCGAGCTGGCCGCGATCAACGCCGCGATGGCGGGCTGCCGGCCCGAGTACTTCCCGGTGGTGCTCGCAGCGTGGGACGCCCTGGTGCGCGAGCGCGCCACCGGGGGAGGGGGCTGGCAGTCGACGAGCGGCCCGGCCCCGCTGATCGTCGTGAACGGCCCGGTGCGCGACGAGCTCGGGTTCAACAAGACCGGTGGGGTGTTCGGGCCCGGGTTCCGGCCCAACGCCACCGTCCCGCGGGCGATCGGGCTGATCGTGCGCAACGCGCTGGGCATCCACCCGCACGTCTTCGAGCAGGCCACCCAGGGGCTGCCCGGGCGGTGGTCGATCTGCCTTGCCGAGAACGAGGAGGACAGCCCCTGGGAGCCCCTCTCCGTCGAGGCCGGGCTGCCCGCCGGTACGTCCGCCGTGTCGGCCACCCTGCTGCGCACCTGTGAGTTCGTGGACAACCGGCACACCAGCGACGCCGAGCAGCTGCTCGCCGACTTCGCCGACACGATCTCCCGCACCGGCGCCTGGATCTTCCGGCACGCCTCCGCGGGCGTCGTCTTCTGCCCGGAGCACGCCCAGCTGCTCGCCGCGGCCGGGTTCGACCGCGCGAAGGTCCGGGCGTGGCTCGCCGAGCGGTGCGGGCGCACCGTCGGCGACCTCGCCGACGTCGGGAAGGACGGCATGGGCGACAACGGCGTCCGGCACGCGAGCGGCGAGCGCCCCGACGGGTTCGACCTCCTGCTCGCCGACGGCGAGCCCAACCACCTGCTGATCGCCGTGGCCGGGGCCCGCAACGCCGGCATCTCGATGGTGGTCCGCCTGTTCAGCGACTGGTCCGCCACGGCGGTCCCGGTCGAGAAGAAGGAGCCTGCTGATGACTGACATGGTGCGCGCGGCCGTGCAGGTGGCGCCGCGGCAGATCGAGCTGCGCGAGTTCCCGCGCCCGTCGATCGGTGCCGACGACGGGCTGCTGCGCGTCGAGGCCAACGGGATCTGCGGCAGCGACGTCGAGTCCTACCGCGGGCACCTCGGCATGGGGCGCGGCCCGACCATCCCGGGCCACGAACCCATGGGGATCATCGAGGAGATCGGCGACCGCGCGGCCGAGCGCTGGGGCGTGCAGCCGGGTGACCGGGTGGCCCTCGAGGTGATCGTCCCGTGCCGGTCCTGCCACGACTGCCTCACCGGCCGCTACCAGTCCTGCCGCAACCGCAAGTTCGGCCACGGTGTCACCGGCATCGACGTGGCGCCGTCGCTGTGGGGCGGGTTCGCCGAGCACCTCTACCTCACCCCGGGCGCCGTGCTGCACAAGGTGGACAAGACCCTGCCCGCCGAGCTCGCGGTGATGTTCAACCCGCTCGGGGCCGGTGTGCGCTGGGCGGTGCACCTGGGCGAGGTCGGCCTCGGCGACACCCTGCTCGTGCTCGGCGCCGGGCAGCGGGGCCTCGCCTCGGTGATCGCCGCCAGGGCGGCGGGCGCCGGGACGATCATCATCACCGGCCTGGAGGCCGACGCGCACAAGCTGGCGCTGGCCAAGGAGTTCGGGGCCGACCACACGATCGTCGTCGACGGCCCGGACGCCGAGGACCCCGTCGAGCGGGTCCGGGAGATCACCGGCGGGGACATGGCCGACGTCGTGCTCGAGCTGACCCCGATGGCGGCCGCGCCCGTCACGCACGCCCTGCTGGCCGCCAAGCACGGCGGGCGCGTGGTCCTCGCCGGGCTCAAGGGCGGCGCGGAGGTGCCGCTGAAGACCGACCTGATCATCAACCGGGCGCTCACCGTGCGCGGCGCCTACGGGGTGGACGCGCGCGGCTACGCCGAGGCGATCGCGATCATCGAGTCGCGCCGGTTCCCCCTCGAGAAGCTGCACACCCACACGTTCGGCCTGGAGGACACCGCCCGCGCCATCGAGACGCTCGGCGGCGAGGTGCCGGGGGAGTCCGCGGTGCACGTGTCGGTCCACCCCAACCTCTGACAGGAGTCCCCGCGTGCTCGTCGACGCCCACGCCCACCTGCTGCCGCGCGACTACCCGGCCGACGCCCCCGAGTGCTTCCCCCGCATGGAGGCGATCGACGGCGACACCGCCCGCCTCCTGCTGTTCGGCGCCACGCGGTTCCGCGCCCGGGACGCGTTCTTCGACGCGGAGCGCCGCATCGAGGAGCAGGACCGCTCGGGCGTCGACGCCGAGGTGCTGAGCCCGATGCCGCCGCTGCTGCGCTACGACCTGCCCGCCGCCGAGGGGCTGTCGCTCGCCCGGCACGTCAACGAGTTCACCGCCGAGCTGTGCGCCGCGGCGCCCGACCGGCTCGTCGGCCTCGGCATGGTGCCGATGCAGGACCCCGACGCCGCGGCCGCCGAGCTGAAGGCGGTGGCCGACCAGGGGCTGCGCGGGGTGGAGATCGCCTCCAACGTGCTCGGCGCGTCGATCGGCGACGAGCGGTTCCTGCCGTTCTACACCGAGGCGCAGCGCCTCGACCTCGCGATCTTCGTGCACGCCATGCCCGGGGCCACCGACCGGCTGCCCCGCTCGGCCGCCGGCACGTACGTCGTGGGCCTGGAGGGCGCGACGGCCGCGGCGTCGATCATCACGGGCGGCACCGCGGCCGCGTGCCCCGACCTGCGGATCTCGTTCAGCCACGCCGCGGGCGGCTTCCCGCTGATGGTGCCCAGGGCCCAGTACTTCTGGGGCGGCACGTGGAACGAGGAGCCCGCCGTCCCCGAGCGCGCCATCGCCCACACCGACGGCCCCTCGCCGCTGGAGTACGCCCGCCGCTACTACTACGACACGATGGTCTTCGACCGCCGCGCCCTGCGCTACCTCGTGGACCTGCTCGGCGCCGACCGCCTGCTCGTCGGCTCCGACTTCCCCGCCATGCCCCGCGAGGAGCCGGCCGGCGCCACCCTGCGGTCCCTGGACCTGGAGCCGGACGTCCAGGAGCAGATCACCTGGCACAACGCGTGGAACTGGCTGGGGATCGACCCGCCGCGCTGACCGGCCACTCGATGACGGGTCAGGGGCCTCCGGTGGCGCCGCGCATCGTGCGGGGCTGCCCCTCCCGGGCATCCGCGTGGGCAGGCCGGGGCCTGCCCACTTGGCGCGCGGCGCCACCGGAGGCCGGTCTCCCGGGCATGATCACGGCTTTGGCGCATTCCCGGGCGAAATCGACCCGGGAATGCGCCAACTCTCTGATCATGGGCAACTGATGGCTCGAAATTGCGCCCCCTGGCCGCCGATCAAGGGCAAATGGTCGCTAGATGATCTCCAAGAGCGACCATTTCTCCTTGATTGCCGCGAGACCGGCCGTTCGCCCTGATCGCTGCGGGAAGCACCTCCTGATGGCGCCGCGCGCCAGGTCGGACAGGCCCCTGGCCTGCCCGCGAGCCCCGCAGAATGCGCGGCGCCACCAGGAGGCCGCGCAATGAGGGCATGATCGTTGCTTCGGCGCAAAACCCGACTAAACGGGTCGGAAAACGCGCCAAACCGGCGATCAAGGCCGCGGCCGGCGCCTCAGTGGCGGGGGTCCAGGGCGCGGGTGATCGCCCGGCTCGCCTGCTTGAGGACGGCCGCGAGCTCCCGGGGCCGGGCGCCCTCGGTCTCCACCACCACGCTGAGGGCGGCCGTGACCTCGCCCGCCGGGTCGCGGACCGGCACGGCGACCACCATGTCGGGCAGCGTGATCTGGCCGCGGGCCACCGCGACGCCGGTCTGGCGGACGTGGGCCAGGGTGCGGCGCAGCTCGGCGGGGTCGGTGACGGTCATCGGGTTGAAGCGCTCCAGCGGCGAGCGCAGCACGGCTTCCTGGAAGTCCGGCTCGGAGAAGGCGAGGAGCACGAGGCCGGTGCCGGTGGCGTGCATGGGCCAGCGGTCGCCGACGCGGCTGGTGACGGCGCGGACGCGGGCGCGGATGGCCTCGACGTACACGACCTGCATGCCGTCGCGCACGCCGAGCTGGACGTTGCCGCGGGTGATCTGGTGCAGGTCCTCGACGTGGGGGAACGCCGCCTCGCGCAGCTCGAGCCCGCGGGGGGCGAGCGCGGACAGCTCCAGCAGGCGCAGCCCCACGGAGTAGCGGCCGGTGCTGTCGCGTTCGAGTGCGCCCCAGTCGACGAGCTCGCGGGTGAGCCGGTGGGCGGTGGGCAGGGTGAGCCCGGCCCGGCGGGCGATCTCGGAGAGCGAGAGGCAGCGGTGCCGCGGCCCGAACGCGTCGAGCACCGACAGGGCGCGCCCAGCGGCGGTCGGTCGGGCCGTCCCGGGGCCACGGCGCCGCACGGCGGGGCGCGGTGCCGGCGCCGGGACGTCCGGGCTCAGGGTCATGTCACACCTCCGTTGGTGGGCGGTCGGGCGGGTCAGGAGCTGGGCGGGGTGACGAGTCCTTCCCGGATGGCGACGAGCGCCGCCTGAGTGCGGGAGGTGAGCTGCAGCTTCGCGAGGATGTGGCTGACATGGGTGCGGGCGGTGCGCTCGCTGATGTAGAGCTCGGCGGCGATCTGGTGGTTCGACATGCCGCGGGCCACGAGGGCGAGGATCGAGCGCTCGCGGGCGGTGAGGGAGGCCAGGCCCGTGGGCGGGGACACGAGCCTGCGGGTGAGGCGGCCCGCGACCGTGGGGTCGAGGTGCACCTCGCCCCGGTCGGCGGAGCGGATCGCGGCGGCGACCTCGTCCGGGTCGGCGTCCTTCAGCAGGTAGCCCGACGCCCCGGCCTCCAGGGCGGCGTGCACGCGTTCCAGCTCGCCGAAGCTCGTGAGGACGACCACCCGGACCCCGGGGTGGGAGGTGAGCACCGCGCGGATCGCGGCGATCCCGTCCATCCGGGGCATGAGCACGTCCATGAGCACGACCTGCGGGAGCCTGCCCTCGGTGGCGAGGCGTTGCAGCTGGTCGAGGGCGTCCTTGCCGTCGACGGCCTCGGCGAGCACCTCGATGCCCTCCGCGCTCTCCAGGTAGGCCGTGAGGCCGCGGCGCACCACCGCGTGGTCGTCGACGACGAGCACGCCGATGTCCTCGGTGGGGGCGGGCTCCGGGAGCGCGGCGCTCACCGCGCCGGACCCGGTCCGCCCACCGGGACGCACACCCGCACGCGGCAGCCGCGTCCACGCTCGCCCGTGCTCCCGTCCAGGTTGGCGATCTCGATCGATCCGCCCCATCGCTCCGCTCGTTCCCTCATCGACACCAGGCCGAGCGCACCCGCCCGTACGTCGGCGGTGAGCCCGCTCCCGTCGTCGCACACCTCGACCAGCACCTGGTCCGGCGGGCCGCTGGTGCTGATGTGCACGGTGGCGCGGGTGGCGCCCGCGTGCTTGACGACGTTGTGCAGCGCCTCCTGCACCACCCGGTACAGGTCCTCCTGCAGCTCGACCGGGAGGTCCCCGACGTGCGGGCTGAGGTGGACCTCGACGTCGACGTCCAGCCCGGAGGTGCCGCGTACCGACTCGGCGTGGCCGCGCACCGCGCCGGCGAGCCCGCGTTCGACCAGCTCCACCGGGTGGAGCTGCAGCACGAGTCCGCGCAGGTCGGTGAGCGCGGTCTGCGCCAGCTCGAGCAGCTCGTCGGCCACCGCCTGCACGCGCTCGGTGCGGACGGTGCGGCCCGGTGCGACGTGGGCCTGCAGCGCCTTGGCCTGCATCCGCATCGAGAAGACCTGCTGCACGACCGAGTCGTGCAGCTCGCGGGCGAGCCGGGCCCGCTCGGCCACCTGGGCGTCGTGGCGGGACCGGGAGAGCAGGTCGGCCGAGTCGACGGCGGTGGCGGCCTGGTCGGCCATCGCCTCGAGGAACTCGAGCGCGGCGGGGCCGGGCGGCTCGCCGGGCTTGTAGAAGGCGTTGAGCACGCCGACGGCGCGGCCCCGCACCACGAGCGGGACCGCGGCGAACGCGTCCCAGTCGGGGGCGCCCATGATCCGGTGCAGCGGGCCCCACGAGGGGTCGGCCATCACGGCGGCCTTGCGGTGGGGCACGACCACCCGGCGGCAGGTGTCGAACGCCTCCACGAACATCATCCGTGCGCCGAGGCGCTTGCACTCCTCGAACCGGTCGGTGAAGTCCTCCGCGTCGGTGAAGCCGGCCTTGCCGACCACCCGCATCGTGCCGCTCTCGACCCGCAGGATCTGCACGGCCGCGATGTGCTCGGCCTGCACCACCTCGTTGGCGACGACGTCGAGGGTGACCGACAGCGACGCCGCGTCGGCCACGCTCGAGGCCGCGCGCGCGATCGCGGCGAGCCTGCGCTGCCCGCGCCGCGCGTCCTCCCGGTCCGGTCCGGGGCCGGGTACCGCTTCGACTCCGCAGTGCGGGCACCGCGAGACCGCCGTGACCCGCTCGCCTCGGGTGAGCACTTCCGTCACGCCGACCCCTTCGTCTGCGTACTCCTCCTGCGGCGTCCGCCTCCGCTGCGCGGCCGCCGGAGATCGGGTCCAGTCTCACCATTGCGGGAGCCGCGTCACAAGGGTTCTGGGCGCCCCGGCCGAGGTCGTTCCGCGCCTGCCCATGCGCTCTACGACATATGTCCGAGACGGGCCGCGGGATCCGTCGCCGGGCTACCGGGCGACCCAACATGTCTTCCGTCCCGCGAAACCGATCTGCACCCCGGCCCGCCCCGCGCAAGAGGCTGTGCGGGCGCCTGGGGTGAGCCCGGTCACGTGCGCCAGCAGTCAGGTGCACGGCCGGGCCCGCGACGAACGGGGAGTACCACGTGAGACGACGCATGCACGCGGCATCGATGCTGACCGCCGCGCTCCTCGTCCTCGCCGCGTGCGGGGGCGGTGGCGGTGGGGGTGGGGGAGCGGCCGGCCCGGCCGCTCCGGCCGGACCGCCGCAGCGCGGTGGCGAGATCACCGTGCTGGAGAACGCGTCGTTCGCGGGCGGCTGGCCCACAGGGCTCGACCCGGCGACGAACACCACCGGCGGCGCCAACATCGCGCAGATGAGCGCGATCTACGGCGGCCTCTTCCGGTTGGAGGCCGCGGACGACGGCAGCGGCGCCGAGGTCGTGCCGCACCAGGCCGAGAGCTACGAGCTGCTCGACGGCGGCACCACCGTGCGGATCACGATCCGGGAGGGCCTGCGGTTCACCGACGGCACCCCGTTCGACGCCGAGGCGGTGGCGTTCAACTTCCGCCGGGCCGTCGACTCGCCGTGCACGTGCTCGCCGACGTGGCCGCTGGCCGAGAACGGGATCACCACCGACGGCCCGCGCACCGTCGTGCTGACGTTCACGCGCCCGTTCGCCGCGGTGATCAACGCCTTCCCGGCCACGAACGTCAACTGGATCGCCTCGCCGACGGCCCTGGAGCAGAAGGGCGAGGAGCAGTTCGCGCTGGAGCCGGTGGGCGCGGGCCCGTTCCGGGTGGTGTCGAACCAGCTCAGCTCCGAGCTCGTGCTGGAGCGCAACCCGGAGTACTTCAAGGAGGGGCTGCCCTACCTGGACAAGCTGACGTTCCAGTCGATCGGTGGTGACCAGCCCGCCTACCAGGCGCTGCTGGCCGGCCAGGCCCAGGCGTACGAAGGGCTGAACACCACGCCGCTGCTGGAGCAGGCGCAGGAGGCGGGCCGCATCTCCGTCACCGTGCAGCCGGCCACCTCGCCGTACGTGGTGCAGCTCAACACGCGGAACGCCCCCTTCGACGACCAGCGGGCCCGCGAGGCGATCTACCACGCCACCGACTTCGGGGCCATCGCGCAGGGCCTGTTCCGCGGCCGCTACCCGGTGAGCCAGAGCTTCACCGGCCCGGGCGGGCTGTTCCACCACGAGACCGTCGAGGGCTACCCCGCCCACGACCCGGAGCGCGCCCGGCAGCTGGTCGGCGAACTCGGCGGGCTCACCGTCACCCTCGGCACGCTCAAGGGCTATGTGGCCGAGCAGGTGATGACGGCGCTGCAGACGCAGTGGCAGGAGGCCGGCATCACCGTGCAGATCGAGAGCTACGAGCTGAACACCCTGATCGGTGAGTTCAACTCCGGCGAGTGGGACTCGATGCTGCAGACCGCGGGGGCGTGGGACCCGGCGGCCGGTGTCGGCGTGGGCTTCCGCTTCTCCTCCGACTCGCCGTTCACCGGCGTGAAGGACCCCGAGCTGGACCGGATGCTCGACACCGCGGAGGCCACGCTCGACCCCGCGGAGCGCGAGCAGCTCTACGTCGACGCGGGGCGCTACATCAGCGACCACGCCTACGCGCCGTTCGGCCTGGCGTTCGCGCCGGCCAACCTCGCCACCGAGGGGGTGTACGGACCGGGGCTGACCACGAAGATCCCGCCGATCGTCGTCAACACCGGCGTCCACTGGGACGAGGTCTGGCGGGCGCCGCGATGACAGCGGCCACGAAGGTCACGAAGGCGAGGCCCCGCCGGTCCGCGTCGCCGAGCACGCGGCTGGTGGGCAGGCGGCTGCTGATGGTCGTCCCGATCATCCTCGGGGTGAGCATCCTGACGTTCTGGGTGCTCGACCTGATCCCCGGCAACGCCGCGCAGCAGCTGCTCGGGCCGGAGGCGAGCCCCGAGCAGATCCGGGCGCTCGAGCTGGAGCTCGGCCTCGACCGGCCCGCGGTGCTGCGCTACCTGGACTGGCTGGGCGGAGCGGTCACCGGCGACCTCGGGACGTCGCTGGTGAACAGCCAGTCGGTCAGCGGCCTGATCGCGGAGCGGATGGCCGTGACCGCGGAGCTGGTGGCGCTCGCGTTCGTCGTGTCGCTCGGGTTCGCCGTGCCGGTGGCCCTGCTGGCGGCGTACCGGCCGGGCAGGCTCTTCGACCGGCTGAGCATGTTCGTGAGCATCACCGGCCTCTCGGTGGCCAACTACGTGCTCGCGCTGCTGCTGGTGCTGGTCTTCGCGGTGGAGCTCACGCTGTTCCCGGCGATCGGGTTCGTGCCCCTGTCGGAGGGCGTGGGCGCGAACCTGCACTCGCTGGCGCTCCCGGCCGCCGCGATCGCGTTCCCGCTCTTCTGCTTCTACACCCGCTTCCTGCGCGGTGACCTCGTCGACCAGCTGCAGGGGGAGGACTACGTCACCACGGCGCGGGCCAAGGGCATCGGGCCGTGGCAGGTGCTTCTGCGCCACGCGTTCCGCAACTCGGCGTTCGGCCTGATCACCGTGGTGGGGCTGAACCTCGGCACGCTGCTGGGCGGCACCGTGATCGTCGAGCAGATCTTCGCCCTGCCCGGGATGGGGCAGCTGATGCTGCAGGCGATCAACACGCGGGACTCCACCGTGGTGCAGGGCTGCGTCGTGGTGTTCGCCGTGGTGGCCGTGCTGGCCAACCTGGCCGCCGACCTGCTCTACGCCGTGCTCGACCCGAGGATCCGCTATGGCAGTCGTTGAGGCCGTCCCCGCGCTCGCCGAGCCGGCGGGCGCGCGCCGCACCGGGAACCTGCTGCGGCACCTGGAGCTCGGGGTGCCTGCCGCGGTGCTGGTGCTGATCGCCGCGGCGTGTTTCCTGGGCCCGCTGGTGCTGCCGGTGCCCCCACCGGTGGGCGGGAGCGTGCTCGACTCCTACCTCGACGCCGGGTCGCCGGGGCACCTGCTGGGCACCGACCCCAACGGCAACGACATCCTGTCCCGGATCCTGCACGGCGGGCGCGCCTCCCTCGTGGTGGCCGTGGCGGTGAACGTGCTCGGGCTGCTGATCGGCGGCACGCTCGGCGCGCTCTCCGGCTACGCGGGCGGCGCGGTCGACACCGTGATCATGCGGGTGCTGGACGTGCTCATCGCGTTCCCGTCGCTCGTGCTCACCCTCGCCGTGGCGCAGAGCCTCGGCGCGAGCCAGACCAACACGATCCTCGCGCTCGCCTTCTTCTCGATCCCGGCGTTCGCGCGGATCTCCCGGGCGGCCACGCTGCGGCTGCGGGAGCTGCCGTTCATGGCGGCCGCGCAGCTGTCCGGCACGCCCGGGTGGCGGGTGCTGCTGCGCCACGTCGCCCCGAACATCACCCCGCAGCTGATCACGTTCGGGATGCTGGGGATGGGCATCGTGATGGTGATCGAGGGGGCGCTGTCCTTCCTCGGGCTCGGCATCCCGCTCCCCGCCCCGAGCTGGGGCAACATGATCTCGCAGGGCCAGCAGAGCCTGTCGGCCACGCCGATGCTGGTGGTCTGGCCGTGCGCGGCGCTGTTCGTCACCGTGCTCGCGTTCAACCTGCTCGGCGAGACCCTGCGCGCCCGGTGGAGCGGCCGATGACGACCGGACGGGTGGCACCCGACGCCCACACCGACACCGACCGCGCGATGGAGAAGCCGCGACCGGCACCGCTGCTCGAGGTGACCGACCTGCGGGTGCGGTTCACCCGCGGCGGGCGCACCGTGCACGCGGTGAACGGCCTGTCCTACCGGCTCGAGGCCGGGCGGATGCTCGCGATCATCGGGGAGTCCGGCTCCGGCAAGAGCGTGAGCTCGCGCGCGCTGATGGGCCTGCTGCCGCCGACGGCGCGGGTGAGCGGCTCGGCGCGGTTCGACGGCGCGGAGCTGGTGGGCCTGCCGGAACGGGAGATGCGCCGCCGCCGCGGCGCCGACATCGCGATGGTCTTCCAGGACCCGGCGCGCTCCCTCAACCCGACGATGCGCATCGGCGTCCAGATCACCGAGGCGATCCGGGCGCACGAGCGGCTCGACCGCGCCGCCGCGAAGGAACGGGCGATCGAGCTGCTGCAGCTGGTGCGGCTGCCCGCCCCGGAGCGGCGCTTCCACGAGTACCCCCACCAGCTCTCCGGCGGCATGCGCCAGCGCGTGATGATCGCGATCGCGCTCGCGGGCCGCCCGCGGCTGCTCATCGCGGACGAGGCCACGAGCGCGCTGGACGTCACCACGCAGGCGCAGATCATGGAGCTGCTCGTCGAGCTGCAGGAGCGGCTCGGCACGGCGGTGGTCCTGATCAGCCACGACCTCGCGCTGGCGGCCAGCTACGCCGACGACGTCGTGGTGATGTACGGCGGGCGTGCGGTGGAGCGCGCGCCGTCGGCCACGCTGTTCGCGTCGGTGCGGATGCCCTACACCCGCGCCCTGCTGGGCGCGATCCCGCTGCTGGACCGTCCGGCGCACACGCAGCTGCCGGTGGTGGCGGGGCAGCCCCCGGACCCGGCCGCGCTGCCCACCGGCTGCCCGTTCCGGCCGCGCTGCGACGCCGCCACCGGCGAGTGCGAGACGGCGCCCGCGCTCGTCGAGCACGAACCGGACCACTGGTGGGCGTGCTGGAACCCGGTCGCGGCGGCCGGGCCGCACCCCGGGGAGGCGCGATGACGACCGCCGAGCTCGATCGGCCCGTCGGCGAGCCGCTGCTGCAGGCCCGCAACATCGTGCAGGAGTTCCCGGTGCGCGGCGCGGGCGGCCTGCGCGGCGGCGTGGTGCACGCGGTGTCGGACGTGTCGTTCGAGGTGCACGCGGGGGAGACCCTCGGCGTGGTGGGCGAGACCGGCTCGGGGAAGTCGACGCTCGCCCGGTCGCTCGTGCAGGCTCCCCGGCCGAAGTCGGGGGAGGTGCTGTTCCAGGGCGCCGACCTGGTGCGGTTGCGCGGCAGCAGGCTGGTGGCCGCGCGCCGCCACGTGCAGATGGTCTACCAGGACCCGTACGGCTCGCTGAACCCGCGCTGGCGGGTGGCGGAGCTGGTGGAGGAACCGCTGGTGGGCTACCGCGTGCGGGGCGCCGAGCGGCGCCGCCGCCGGGTGGACGAGCTGCTCGACCTGGTCGGCCTCGACCCCTCGGTGTTCGGCAGGCGCAGGCCCCGCGAGCTGTCGGGCGGGCAGTGCCAGCGGGTGGCGATCGCCCGCGCGATCGCGCTCGACCCGGCGCTGGTGATCTGCGACGAGGCCGTGTCCTCGCTCGACGTGCTGATCCAGGCGCAGGTGCTGAACCTGTTCGAGCGGTTGCGTTCCGAGCTGGGCCTGTCGTACGTGTTCATCGCGCACGACCTCGCGACGGTGCGGCAGGTGAGCGACCGGGTGGCCGTGATGCACCTCGGGCAGCTCGCCGAGGTCGGGCCCGCCGACGCGCTCTACCGCCGCCCGCTGCACCCGTACACGGCGGCGCTGCTCGCGTCCGTGCCCGGCCTCGACCCGGACACCGGCCGCGCCCGGCGCCCGGTGCCGTTGACGGGTGAGCCGCCCTCGCCGCTCGACCCCCCGAGCGGGTGCCGCTTCCGCACCCGCTGCCCCCGTGCGCAGGCGAAGTGCGCCACCGAGGAGCCCGCGTTGCGCGAGCGCGCCCCGGGGCACAGCGTGTCGTGCCACTTCCCGCTGGACGTGCCGGCGGGCGGGGACGGGGGACCGCGACATCTGACCCGCCCCGCGCCCGACGGCTCGGCAGGACCCGGCGGACATCTGCAGGTCGAGCCCCATGCCGGGGCTTCCTAGCATCCGACTGGACATCCGGCATGGACGCCGTCAGAGAGTGGGTTCCCCCGATGCGCGACAACTCCCCACCCCACCGATCCCGCCGCCGCAGGCCACTCACCAGGGCTTTCGCCGCGCTCGGCGCGGGTCTCGCCCTGGCCGTGGCCGGCTGCGGCGGTGGTGGAACCTCGGGTGAAGCACCCGGCGGGGGCGAGGTCACCCCCGTGACCTTCCTCAACGTCATCCCCATCGAGAGCCTGACCTACACCCCGGAGATCATCGCCAAGGCGAGCGGGCACTTCGCGCGGGAGGGCCTCGAGGTCGAGTTCCAGGTGACCCGGGGCAGCGCCCAGGCGATCCAGACCGTCATCGCCGGTGGCGCTCAGATCACGCGGGTCGGGGACACCGAGATGATGGTCGCCACCGGGGAGCGGGGCGCCCCGGTCAAGGCCGTCGCCCAGCCGTCCCAGGCGTCGACGCTGCGCGTGCTGTCGTCGGCGGAGCGTCCCGTCGCGACGCCGCAGGACATGCGCGGCAAGATGATCGGCATCCCGTCCGAGGGCGGCACCAGCGAGACGCTGGTGGACACCCTCGCCAACTCCGCGGGCCTCGCGGAGGGCGACCTGAACAAGCAGGTGGTGGGGCTGAGCCCGGGCGTGTTCGACCTGGTGAAGCAGGGCCGGATCGACGCCTACCTCGTGGCGATGGACGCCTCGGTGGTGGTGAAGCAGCAGGAGCCGACCGCGGTGGTGCTGGACCCGGCGCAGTTCATGGCCGGTGGCACCCAGGTCTACATGACCTCGCAGGAGACCCTCGGCGACCCCGCGAAGCGCGACGTCGTGCAACGCTACCTGCGCGCGATCAAGGCCGCCATGGAGCAGGTGATCGCCGACCAGTCGCTCGACCAGACCCTCGAGCTGCTCGGCTCGGAGTACGACATCCCGGTGCTGCAGCAGCCCGAGGTGGCGAAGGAGACGCTGCGCACCTACATCGCCAGCTGGCAGGCCAACAAGGGCCCGCTGCTGGAGACCCCGGCCGACAAGTGGAAGGCCATCTACGGCGAGGCCGTCGAGGTGGGCCAGGTGCCCGGCGGGCTGGACCCGAGCGCGTGGTTCACCAACGAGCTGCTGCCCGGGGCGTCGTCGTGACGCGGGGATCGCACGCCGAGGCGGTGGACGACGCGGCCGCCGAGCAGGCCGTCGAGGCGGCAGAGGAGGGCACCGGGAACGTCGAGCTGGAGCTGCGCGGGGTCGACAAGATCTACCGGTCGCGCAGCGGCGCGACGACGCAGGCGCTGAAGGACATCTCGCTGTCGGTGCGCACCGGCGAGTTCATCTCGCTGGTCGGCCGCTCGGGCTGCGGCAAGACCACGCTGCTGCGGATCCTGGCCGGCCTGGTGAGCCCCAGCAGCGGCCAGGTGCTCACCGGTGGGCGCGACCTGTGGCAGGGCGGCAAGCGCGACCTCAAGGCCGCGGAGCGGTTCGGCCTGGTGTTCCAGGACGCGAACCTCTTCCCGTGGTTCTCGGTGGAGGACAACATCGCGCTGCCGCTCAAGCTGCGCGGGATGGACAAGCGCGCCCGGCGGGCCCGCGCCGCGGAGCTGTGCGACCTGGTCGGCCTCAGCGGGTTCGAGAAGTCGCTGCCGCGGGAGCTGTCGGGCGGGATGCGGCAGCGGGCCGCGATCGCCAGGGCGCTGTCCTACGACCCGTCGATCCTGCTGATGGACGAGCCGTTCGGGGCGCTCGACGCGCTCACGCGGGACCGGATGAACCTGGAGCTGCAGAAGATCTCCGTCGTCACGGGGGCCACCGTCGTCTTCGTGACGCACTCGATCACCGAGGCGGTGTTCCTCGCCGACCGGGTGGTGCTGCTGTCCCCGCGGCCGGGGCGGATCCGGTCGGTGACCGGGGTGGAGTTCCCGAGGCCGCGCTCGCTGGACGTGGAGAGCGAGCCCGCGTTCCAGGACGTCGTGCGGCGATTGCGGCACGAGCTCGACGAGGAGGGCGGCTGATGGACCAGAACCCGCGCATGAAGTGGCTGCCCTGGGTCAGCACACCGGTGGTGCTCCTGCTGGTGCTGCTGGCCTGGCAGCTGTCGATCTCGGTGTTCGGGGTCTCGGAGTTCACCCTCCCCACCCCCGCGGCGGTCGCCGGGTCGCTGGGCGGCCTGCTCACCGACGCGACCACCTGGAGCCACCTCCTCATCACCCTGGCCGAGGTGACGGTGGGCTTCCTCGTCGCGCTCCTCACCGGAGTCGTCGTCGGGGTGGTGCTGGGCCGCGCGCAGTGGCTCGAACGCGCGCTGCGGCCGGTGCTGGTGGCCGTGCAGGTGGTGCCGAAGGTCGCGTTCATCCCGCTGTTCGTGATCTGGTTCGGCTTCGGCGTCACGTCGAAGATCATCATGGCGGCCACGCTGGCGTTCTTCCCGATCATGCTCAACGTGATGCTCGGGGTGCGCTCGGTCGACCGCGGCCACCGCGACGTGATGCTCGGGCTCGGCGCGAAGCGCTGGCCCACGTTCCGCGACCTGGAGCTGCCCAGCACCTTGCCCTACGTGTTCGCGGGTATGGAGGTCGCGGTCGTGTTCGCCGTGATCGGCGCGATCGTCGGCGAGTACCTGGGCGGCAGCGAGGGCCTCGGCTACATGGTCGTGGTGAGCCTCAACGCCCTGGACGCGCCGCAGCTGTTCGCGGTGATCCTGCTGCTCGCGGTGCTCGGCTGCCTGTTGTACCTGATCGTCAACGGGGCGAAGCGGTTCATCATCCCGTGGCACGAATCCGTGCTCGGGCCGGAGCGGGCCTAGCGCCCGCAGGGGAGGGCTCTGATGTTCGAAGCGATGGTCGATCCCACCGGCGGCCCGTCCGCCGCGGCCGCCGGGCCGCGGCTGGCGGCGCGCCCGGCCCGGCTGGACGGGCTGGTGGTCGGGCTGGTGGCCAACCCGAAGAAGAACGCGGAGCCGTTCCTCGACGCCGTCGGTGAGCTGCTGGCCGCCGAGCACGGCGCGGCGGACGTGGTGCGCACCCGCAAGACGAGCATCACCGACCCGATCCCGCCGGCCACCCTCGACGAGCTGGTGCAGCGCTGCGACGTGGTGCTCATCGGCGTGGGCGACTGCGGTTCGTGCAGCGCGGCGGCGGTGGCCGACGGGATCGCGTTCGAGGCCGCGGGCGTGCCCGCCGCGGTGATCTGCAGCGACGCCTTCCGGATGAGCGCCGACGCGATGGCGCGGGTGCAGGGCAGCCCCGGCTACACCTACGTCACCACCCCGCACCCGGTGGCGCCGCTGGACGCCGCGGGTGTGCGGGAACGGGCGCGCCTGGCCCTGCCGGAGCTGGTCGGGCTGCTCACCGACCCGGTGCCCGCGGTGGCGCGGTGACGGCGGTGCGGGAGGACGCCACCCGGCTGCACTACGCGCGGGCGGCCATCGAGCACGCCTACGAGCAGGGCTGGACCGATGGGCTTCCGGTCGTGCCGGTCACCGCGGACGTGGTGGAGGAGTTCCTCGCCGCCACGCCGCGCCCGCGGGACGAGGTCGTGGCTGCGGTGCCGCACCTCGGGCGCGAGTGCACCGTGGAGCAGATCGCGGTGAACGCCGCGATGGCCGGCTGCCGCCCGGAGTACCTGCCCGTGGTGCTGGCCGCGTGGGATGCGCTGATGCGGCAGCGGGTGGTCACCGGCGGCGGCTGGCAGAGCACCAGCGGGCCGGCGCCGCTGATCGTCGTGAACGGCCCGATCCGCGCGGAGCTGTCCATCAACTCCACCGGGGGCGTGCTCGGCCCGGGGTTCCGGGCCAACGCGACGATCGCGCGCGCCATCGGGCTCGTCGTGCGCAACGTGTTCGGGATCCGGCCCCAGGAGCTGGAGCAGTCCACCCAGGGCATCCCGGGCCGGTTCACGCTGTGCATCGGGGAGAACGAGGAGGAGAGCCCCTGGGAGCCCCTCGCCACCGAGCTGGGGCTGCCCCCGGGCACCGACGCGGTGTCGGCACTGTTGCTGCGCACCTGCGAATTCGTCGACAACCGGCACACCGAGGATCCCGAGCAGGTGCTCTGGGACATCGCCGACACCGTGGCGCGCACCGGCGCCGCGATCGGGCGGCACTCCTCGGCGGGCCTCGTGCTGGGGGTGGAGCACGCCCAGCTGCTCGCGGCGGGCGGCTTCTCGAAGGCCGACGTGCAGCGCTGGCTCTCCGAGCACGCCTTCCGCACCCACAAGGAGATGCAGCTGGCGGGCAAGAGCCTGGCCGGGCAGGAGGGGCCGGGCGTCGACGAGCACGGCTTGCACGTGGTGCCCGACCCGGACCAGATCCCGATCGTCGTGGCCGGGGCGCGCAACGCCGCGATGTCGATGGTCGTGCGCCCGTTCGGCTTCGGCGGCTGGTCGCGCACCTCCCACCCGATCCGGCCCGAAGGAGGTCCCACCCCGTGAGCATCGACGAGAGCGCGCTCTCCGGGCTGCGCAGCACGCTCGAGGCGGACGACTACCGGATGGCGGTGAGCGAGTCCGGGAGCTCGATCGAGGTGACGATCACCGCGGGGCCGGACGCGTGCGAGGAATGCCTGGTGCCCAAGCCGCTCATGCGCAACATCCTGCACGCGGCGCTCGGCGTGCCGGAGGACGACATCACGCTCGTGTACCCGGCGGACGCGAGCTGATCATGACAGCTCCGCTGCTCGACGTCCGTGATCTCACGGTGCGGTTCCCGGGGCCGACGGGGCCGATCGAGGCGGTCTCCGGGGTGTCGTTCGACGTGCGTGCCGGCGAGACCCTCGCCGTGGTCGGGGAGTCCGGATCGGGCAAGAGCGTGTCCTCGCTCGCCGTGCTCGGGCTGCTCGGCGGCGGCCGGGTGACCGGGGGCTCGATCCGGTTCCAGGGCGAGGAGCTCGTGGGCGCCGACCCGGAGCGGCTGCGCCGCCTGCGCGGCGCCGACATCGCCATGATCTTCCAGAACCCGATGAGCTCCCTCGACCCGCTGTTCACCGTGGGGGACCAGATCGCGGAGGCGTTGCGGATCCACCGCCCGGTGTCGCGCCGCGACGCCCGCCGCCGCGCGGTGGAGCTGCTCACCGAGGTGGGGCTCCCGGACCCGGCGCGGCGGGTGCGGTCCTACCCGCACGAGCTGTCCGGCGGGCAGCAGCAGCGCGTGATGATCGCGATGGCGCTGGCCTGCGAACCCGCGCTGCTCATCGCCGACGAGCCGACCACCGCCCTCGACGTCACCGTCGAGGCCCAGATCCTCGACCTGCTGCGCCGGGCACAGCGCGACCACGGCACGGCGCTGCTGTTCGTCACCCACGACATGGGCGTGGTGGCCGAGATGGCCGACCGGGTGCTCGTGATGTACGCGGGGCGGGTCGTGGAGCAGGGGCCGGTGCGCGAGGTGCTGCGCGACCCCCGCAACCCGTACACGCGGGCGCTGATCGAGTCGATCCCCACGCCGGCCACCCCTCGGGACCTGCCGATGCCCGCGATCCCCGGGAACGTCCCGCACCCCTCGGACCTGCCCGGCGGCTGCCGGTTCCACCCGCGCTGCCCCGCCGCGCTCGACCGGTGCGCCACCGAGGAGGCGCCGCTGCACGCCCTGGCGCCGGGGCGCACGAGCCGGTGCTGGCGCCACGTCCCCGCCGAGGAGGTGGCCCGTGCCGGCTGAGGCGCTCACCCCGCCGCGACCCGCGCCGTTGTTCGAGGCGCACGACCTCGTGAAGCACTTCCGGATGCGCCGCGCCGTCGTGAAGGCCGTCGACGGGGTGTCGCTGACGATCCCGCGGGGGCGCACCGTCGGCCTGGTCGGCGAGTCCGGGTCCGGGAAGTCGACGGTGGCGCGGCTCGCGCTGCGGCTGCTCGACCCCACCTCGGGCCGCCTCACCTTCGACGGCGTCGACCTGCTGCGCGCCTCCCGGGCCGAGGTGCGGGCGCTGCGCAGGCGGATGCAGATCGTGTTCCAGGACCCGTTCGGTTCGCTGAACCCGCGGATGCGGGTGGCCGACGCGGTGGGCGAGCCGCTGGCCGTGCACCGGCTCGCGCGGGGCAGGGCGCGCACCGACCGGGTGGTGGAGCTGCTCGAGCGCGTCGGCCTGGGCGCCCGCGACCTGCACAAGTACGCCCACCAGTTCTCAGGCGGGCAGGCCCAGCGCATCGGGATCGCCCGGGCGCTCGCCACCGGACCCGACCTCATCGTCTGCGACGAGGCGGTGTCCGCCCTCGACGTCTCGGTGCAGGCCCAGGTGCTGAACCTGCTCAAGCGCCTGCAGGCCGAGCTCGGCCTGTCCTACCTGTTCATCGCGCACGACCTGAACGTCGTGCGGTACATGTCCGACGAGGTCTGCGTGATGCACCTCGGCGAGATCGTCGAGCGCGGGGACGGGGACGCGCTGTTCGCCGACCCGCAGCACCCGTACACCAAGACCCTCGTCGGCGCGGTCCGCCACCTCCCCGTCCCGGAGCAGACATGATCGGCTACGCGTTGCGGAGGCTGGGCTACGGCCTGTTCGTGATGGTGCTGGTCACCGTGTTCGTCTTCGTCGTCATGCGGCTGGTGCCCGGCGACGCGGTGTCGCTGCAGCTGCAGGAGACCGGTGTGAGCGCGGAGGAGGCCGAGGCGCTGCGGGCGCAGTTCGGCCTCGACCAGCCGGTGTGGGCGCAGCTGGCGGCGTGGCTCGCCGGGGCCGTGCAGGGCGATCTGGGCACCTCGTTCTACGGCGGCGAGCCGGTGGCGGAGCTGTTCCTGGACCGCGTGCCGGTCACGCTGCAGCTGGGCCTGCTCGCGATCGTGATCGGCGCGCTTCTCGGCGTCGGGTTCGGCATCGTGGCCGCCGTCAGCCGCGGCACCGTGCTCGACGCCGCCGTGCGCGTGTTCGCGGTGGCGTTCCTGTCGGTGCCCAACTTCGTCGTCGGCCTGCTGGTGCTCACGTTCCTCGCGCTGTGGTTCGCGTGGTCGCCGCCGATCGTCTACGCGGGACCGTCGGAGGACCCCGTCGGCTGGCTGCAGCAGATCGCCATCCCGGTGCTCGCGCTCGGCACCGGCGGCATGGCGGCGATCGCCCGCATGACCCGCTCGTCGATGCTGGAGTCGCTGGGCTCGGACTACATCCGCACCGTCCACGCCAAGGGCGCCCGGCAGCACACCGTGGTGTTCAAGCACGCCCTGCGCAACTCCACGATCGCGGTGCTCACCCTGCTCGGCCTCGAACTGGCCACGGTGCTGGGGGGCACGGTGATCCTCGAGCAGATGTTCGCGATCCCCGGCACCGGGCAGCTGATCTACCAGGCCGTGCTAGACCGCGACTACCCGGTGGTCGTGGCCTGCACCATCTTCTACGCCGGCCTGTTCGTCGTGACGATCATCATCATCGACCTGCTCTACGCGCTGGTCGATCCGCGGATCCGCACCGGGAGGGCCCTGTCGTGACGACCACGATCCCGCAGCGGGCGGCGGACCGGCGCACGCCGCTGCGCGACGCGGCGGGCGCGCTGCGCGGGTTCGTGCGCGCGCAGCCGCTGGGCGCCGTCGCGCTGGTGCTGATCGTCGTGTTCGTGCTGGCGGCGGTCCTCGCCCCGTGGCTCGCGCCGCACGACCCGCTCGAGCAGTTCCGCCGCAACATCCTCGAGGAGCCCTCCGCGCAGTTCCCGCTCGGCACCGACGACCTGGGCCGCGACGTGCTGAGCCGCACCATCCACGGCGCCCGCACCTCGCTGCTCATCGGCGTCGCGACCACGGGAATCAGCCTGGTGCTGGGCACCGCGATCGGCGTGGTGTCGGGCTACTTCGGCCGCGCCGTCGACGTCGTGATCCAGCGCGTGATGGACGCCGTGCAGGCGATCCCCGGGATCGTGCTGCTGCTGTTCATCGCCGTGATCCTGGGCCCGTCGGTGCGCAACACCGTGATCGCGCTGACCGTGGTGATCACCCCGTCGTTCAACCGCATCGCGCGCGGCGAGACCCTGCGCATCCGCCAGGAGCGCTACGTGGAGGCGGCGCGCGCCACCGGGGCGAGCACCCCGCGGATCCTGGCGCTGCACGTGCTGCCCAACATGTTCGCCCCGGTGTTCACGCTCGGCAGCCTGATCTTCGCCGGCGTGATCATCGCGGAGTCGGCGCTGTCGTTCCTCGGCATCGGCGCGCCGCCGCCCACGCCGTCGTGGGGCGCGATGCTGTCCGAGGGCGTGCGGTACGTCGAGCGCGCGCCGTGGATCATCCTCGTGCCCGCCGCGCTGCTGTCGCTGGCGGTGTTCAGCTTCAACCTGCTCGGCGACGCCCTGCGCGACCACCTCGACCCGCGTCTGCAGCGCCCCGTGGCGAGGGCCGCCCGGCGCTGGTGGGGGCGCGGCCGCCCGCCTGCGGGCCTCGCGCCGAGCCTCGCCCGGGCCGTGGAGAGGGCGGCCGACGAGAAGGACGCCGGGGACCGAACCCAGACCTGACCGCTCAGAGGGGAGCAACGTGGACATCTCGCTGGAGGGCAAAGTCGCCCTGGTCACCGGGGCAGGTCCGAACATCGGCAGCGGCATCGCGCTGGCGCTCGCGCGGTACGGCGCGAAGGTCGCGTGCAACGACATCGACCCGGCGGCCGCGAAGACCGCGGTGGAGCGCGTCGAGCGCAACGGCGGCACGGCCATCGCGGTGCCCGGCGACGTCAGCGACGAGGAGCAGGTGCTGGCCTACCTCGCGCGGGTGATCGACGAGTACGGGCAGATCGACATCCTGGTCAACAACGCCGCGCTCCTCGGCGGGAAGGGCGTGCTCGACGAGAGCACCGAGTTCTTCGACCGCGCCGTGCGGGTGGCGGCGCTGGGCAACTTCCTCAACACCAAGCACGTCGGGCGGCACATGGCCGAGCGCGGCATCCGCGGCTCGATCGTCGCGATCTCCTCGTCCAACGGGTGGTCCGGCTCCGCGGGCGTGATCGCCTACGCGTTCCACAAGGGCGGGGTGAACAACTTCGTGCGGGCCGCGGCCATGGACCTCGCGCCCTACGGCATCCGCGTCAACAGCTTCACCCCCACGGCGCCCACGCCGGACAACCCGGAGCTGATCAAGGAGCGCGGCGCGGGCGGCGTGCTCGACCGGCCGCGCGCGCACGGCATCGGCGGAGCCACCGGTGACGAGGAGTGGCGCCGCCCGTCCCGGTTCACCGGGCAGCGCGCCCCGCTCGTGCCCATGGGCACCACCGGCACCCCCACCGACATCGGCCACGCCGTCGCCTGGCTCTGCTCCGACTACGCCCGGTTGATCACCGGCTGCGACTTCGTGGTGGACGGCGGTGCCCGGGCCAAGAACTTCGCCTACGCACCGGCGCCCGCCTCCGAGCTGGCCGGGCCGCTGCCGCTGATCCCGCTCGACGTCACCGGCGAACTGGACCAGGAGCTGGCATGACGGAAATCAGGCGCCGCACCCTGCTCCTGGCCTCGGCCGCCGCGTTCGGCCTCACGGCGTGCGGAGGAGGCGGGCGCAGCAGCCGGTCGGGGCCGGTCGGGGACCCGCGCCCCGGGGGCACCCTCGTGGTGCAGCAGACGTCCGAGGTGAGCCGGGGCCTCAACCCGCTCACCACCAGCGACCCGACCACGATGGGGATCATCTCCGGCACGGTCTACAGCAAGCTGGTGGAGTTCCGCACCGGCCCCGACGTGGGTTCGCTGGAGATCGTGCCCGACCTCGCCGAGTCGTGGGAGGTGGCGCCCGACGGGCTCACCTACACCTTCCACCTGCGCCGCGACGTGCGCTGGCACGACGTCCCGCCGGTGGGCGGGCGGCCGTTCGTGGCCGACGACGTGGTGGCGACGTTCGAAGGCCTCAAGCAGGCCACCGGCGTGCACACGTGGATGATCGACCCGGTCACGAGCATCAGCGCCCCGGACGAGCACACGGTGGTGTTCTCGCTCGAGCGGCCCTACGGCCCGCTGATGGAGTACTTCGCCTACCACTTCAACATGATCCTGCCCCGGGAGGGCGTGGAGGGGCGGTTCGACCTGGAGACCCAGGCGATCGGCACCGGGCCGTTCATGCTCGACAGCCACACCCCCGACGTCGAGTGGGCGCTCAAGCGCAACCCGGACTACTTCATCCCGGGCCGGCCCTACCTCGACGAGATCCGCCGCCCGATCCTGTCCGACACCGCGGCGATCACCGCGGCCCTGCGCAGCGGCCGGCTCGACTCCGGCATCACCAGCGACGTCAACGTGGCCGACGAGTTCCGCGACCGCGGCGGCTTCACGGTGACCGAGACCCCGGGCGCCCCGATCAGCATCTACCTCAACCCCACCGTCGAGCCGTTCGACGACATCCGGGTGCGGCAGGCCGTGATGGAGGCGGTCGACTGGGTCGGCATGGGCGAGAACATCCGCGGCCACTTCAACCTCACCTCGATGCTGCGCCCGGACACCAGCCCGGCCGCGCTCACCCCCGAGGAGGTGCTCGAGCTGCGCCCGTTCGACCCGGCGCACGCGCGGGCACTGCTGGCCGAGGCGGGCGTGCCGAACGGGTTCTCCACCACCCTGCTCGTGCAGCGCGTCGACGACGAGGACGTGCGCGAGGCGCAGTGGATCCAGGCCGACCTCGCCGAGGTCGGCATCCAGGCCGAGATCGAGATCGTGGACCCGGCCACCGGCATCGACCGGCGCCGCAACCACGACTTCGCGATCACGAAGGCCCTGCGCGGCGTGCACCTGCCCGACCAGGTGTGGCGCGACTTCGCACCCGACTCGATCGAGAACTACGCCCTCGTGGACGACCCGGAGCTCAACCGGCTCGTCGAGCAGTCGCGGGCCACCGTGGACGACGCCGCCCGCGCCGAGATCTACCGGCAGATGCAGGTGCGGATGGAGACCGAGATCCGCCAGGCGTTCTACCCGATCCAGAAGTTCGACTACGCGATCGTGAACGAGCGGGTGCAGGACCTGTGGCCCAGCCCCATCTACCAGGGGCGGCGGCTGGCCGACGCGTGGCTGTCCGACACCGAGGCGTGAGGAGGCGCGACGTGGGACAGATGACGTACTCCGCACGCGTCCCCGAGCAGGTGAAATCGCCCCGGCGCCCTGCTTGGATCACCCCAGCGTTCGGCGTCCGAAGGAGTGCGCAGCCGTGACAGCACCCGATTCCACACCTGCCGCGAGCCCGTCGCGCAAGAGCATCTTCGTGGCGAGCTTCATCGGCACGTCGATCGAGTGGTACGACTACTACATCTTCGGCACGGCGGCCGCGCTCGTGTTCGGCCAGCTGTTCTACCCGGACTTCTCCCCGGCCGCGGGCACCCTCGCCGCGTTCGCGACCTTCGCCGTCGGGTTCATCGCCCGCCCGCTGGGCGCCGCCGTGATCGGCCACTTCGGTGACCGGCTCGGCCGCAAGTCGATGCTGGTGCTCACCCTGCTCATGACCGGTGGTGCCACGTTCCTGATCGGCGTGCTGCCCACCTACGCCGCCGTCGGCATCGCCGCCCCGCTGCTGCTCGTGATCCTGCGGATCGCGCAGGGCTTCGGCGTCGGCGGGGAATGGGGCGGCGCGGTGCTCATCGCCACCGAGCACGCCCCACCGCGCAAGCGGGCCGTCTACGGCAGCTTCGCGCAGTTCGGCGTGCCCGTCGGCGTGCTCACCTCCAACCTCGCCTTCCTCGCCGTGGCGCCGCTGTCGAACGAGGACTTCCTCGCGTGGGGCTGGCGCCTGCCGTTCCTCGCGAGCCTCGTGCTCGTGGTCGTCGGGGTGCTCGTGCGCAGGCGGCTGCAGGACGCCCCCGAGTTCGAGCGGCTCAAGAAGGAGCGGGCGGTGAGCAAGGTCCCCGTGGCCGAGCTCTTCCGCCGCGACCCGCTCACGCTCGTGCTGGCGAGCCTCGCCGCCATCGCCCCACCGGCGATCGGCTACTCGGTGATCGTCTACATGCTCACCTACGGCACCCAGGTCGTCGGGTTCGACCGGCCGCTGCTGCTCACGCTCATCCTGCTGTCCACCGTGGTGTGGATCGCCACCATCGTCGTGTCGGCCGTCCTGGCCGACAAGTACGGCGCCAAGCCGATCTACGTGATCGGGGCGATCACCGCCGTCGTGTGGCCGCTGCCGATGTTCGCGATGGTCGACACCGGCAGCGCGGGCCTCGCCTTCATCGCGTTCTGCGTGGCGGCGATCGTGCAGGGCCTCATCGTCGGGGCGCAGGGCAGGCTGTTCACCGAGATCTTCGACGTGCGTGTGCGCTACAGCGGCGCCTCGATCGCCTACCAGATCGGCGGCATGATCGGCGGCGCGATCACCCCGATCGCGGCCACCGCGCTCTTCGCCGCATACGGCTCGTCCACGCCCATCGCGCTCTACCTCACCGGAATCTGCCTCATCAGCCTGCTCGGCGTCGTGGCGCTGCGGGTGCCCGACCACGCCGAAGAGGCGCTGCCTGCGGCCAGCGACGGCTGACGGGCCGCCGGATCGGGCTCAGCCCAGCTTCCGCAGCTCCGTCGGCACCGGGACCTCCACGAGCCGGGGCCCGGTCGCGGTGGCCACCTCGGCGAGGGCGGCCTTGAGCTCGCGGGCGGTGGACACCCGGCAGGCGGGCACGCCGTAGCCCTCGGCGATCCGGACGGCGTCCAGGTCGGGCAGCTCGAGGCCCGGGGCGTTCTGCACGGAGAGCTGGTGGACGAAGCCGCGCAGGGCCCCGTAGCCGCCGTTGCGCAGCACGAGGAACGTGACGGGCAGCCGGTGCTGCGCCGCGCTCCACAGGCCCGCGATGCCGTACTGGGTGGCGCCGTCGCCGAGCACCGCCACGACCGGGCGGGTGGGGTCGGCCAGCGCCATGCCGACGGCGGCGGGCAGCCCGAACCCGAGCCCGCCCGCGGCGGGGAAGAGCAGCGAGCGGGGTTCGCGCAGGTCCAGGTGCGTCCAGAACTGTGTCGTGTTCGCAGTGGACTCGTTCACCAGGCGCGCGTGCGCGGGCAGGGCCTCGGTGAGCGCGGCGAACAGGGCGTCGGCCGGGAACGGGCCCTCGTCGGGCAGCTCGGCGTGCGGAACGGTGCGAGGCGCGGGGGCGGCCCGGTCCGGGTCGGCCGGCAGCGCGGCGAGCAGCTGGCGGGCGATCGCGGCGACGTCGCCCACGAGCGCGTCGCCGAACGCCGCCCGGGCCGCCACCCCCGGGTCCGACCCGACGGCCACCAGATCGGTGCCGTCCGGGAGCCACGGTCCGGGGCGGTGGGCGTGGTAGCGGAAGACCGGCGCCCCGAGCACGAGCACGAGGTCGTGGCCCTCGAGGTGCTCGGCCACGCCGGCGATGCTCGGGGGCAGCACACCGCGCCACAGCGGGTGGCGGGTGGGGAACGGGCAGCGCGGGGGAGTGGGCGCGGTCCACACGGCGGCCCGCCACCGCTCGGCCAGCGCCACCACCGTGGCGTGGGCCCGCTCGTCGTCGACCTCGGGGCCGACGACGAGGGCGGGCGCGGTGGCCGCCGCCATCCGCCCGGCGAGCTCCGCGATCACGTCCGGGTCGGCGGCGCCCGCCCAGCCGACCCGGCGGGAGGGCAGCAGGGCCACGGCGTCGGCGTCGGCCTCCTGCGCCCAGTCGTCCATCGGGAGCGACACGAAGACGGGACCGGCGGGCGGCAGGGTGGCCCGGTGGAACGCCTCGGACAGCGCCCGGGGCACGTCCTGCGCCGTGGCCGGCTCGCACGCCCACTTCACCTGGGGCTCCGGCACGCGCACCAGGTCGGGCTCGCCGAGCACGGCGTTGAGGCCCACCAGTGAGCGGTTCTGCTGGCCCGCCGTCACCACCAGCGGCGTCTGGCTCGCGCGGGCGTTGGCGAGGTTGCCGACCGCGTGCCCGAGCCCCGCGGCCGAGTGCAGGTTCACCAGCGCCGGACGTCCCGTGGCCTGGGCGTACCCGTCGGCCATCGCGAGCACCGCGCCCTCGTGCAGGCCCAGCACGTAACGGAAGTCGGGTGGGAAGCCGTCGAGGAAGGGCAGCTCGTTCGACCCCGGGTTGCCGAAGACCGTGGTCAGGCCCCAGGCGCGCAGCAGGTCGTGGACGGTGTTCCGGACGGTGGCCACAGCCGCATCCTCTCCTGCACGGCGGTCCCGGTGAAACCCGTCGGCGGGGCCGGCTCGTGCTCGGCCCCGCCGACGGCGCTGGGGATGGGAGGGAGGGGAGGGTCAGACGGTGACCTTGCTGCGCCACCCCGGCTGGTAGCTCTCGCGCACGACCTCCGCGTACGGGGCCGGGCTCACCACCGCGCGCACCGCGAGCTGCTCGTGGGGCTGCACGGTGGGCTTGCGGGTGCCGCCGTCGGGCTCGCCCCAGATCACCTGCACCTCGGCGCCGAGCGGCACGTCGGGGGCCACGGTGGCCAGCGAGAGCACCTTGCGCTCGTTGGCGCTGTAGCCGGTGAAGAGCGAGAGCCCGACGAGGGTGCCGTCGGAGTCGACGACCGAGTCGAAGTTGGACGGCCCGTAGTTGGCGTTGGGCAGGTCGAAGAACTGGTAGTCCGGCCCGTCGGTCACCGGCGAGGCCAGCAGCTTCGCCACGTCGTCCGCGTTCCACGCGAGGGTGACCTTGCGGCGCTGCTTCTCCGGCTCGATCGCGGCGAGGGCCTCGCGGCCGACGAAGTCGTGGTCGAACTTCACGAACGACCCGTAGCCCATCTCCCACGGGTTGAGGTAGTAGTCCTCGATGTTGTCGGAGACGTAGCTGCCGGCGATGGCGTTGGTGGCCTCGTAGCTGTCCGCGCCGAGCCACTGGCGGTAGTCGCGCAGGCCCTCGCTCGTGTAGATCGCGGGCAGCGGCGAGGGGATCCAGCCCGACTCGAGCGTGTTGCAGGCGTACGCGCGCGACCCGCACGGCTCGAGCCCGAACTCGCGGCCGGCCTCCAGGATCGTTTCCCGCACCCGGTCGTAGCTGTCGTACGGGCCCCAGATCTCCAGACCGGGGGCACCCGCCATGCCGTGGCGCAGCGTGCGGACGTCCTCGCCGCCGATCTTCATGTGGCCCAGCGTGAAGAACCGGGTCTGCTCGACGGTGCCGCCGTTGAGCTTCTCGATGACGTCCCAGGCGCGCGGGCCCTGGATCTGGAAGCGCCACAGGTCGCGCGAGACGGCCTTGCCGTAGGGGCGCATCGGCGAGCGCTGGTCGAGCTTGATGTCGACGTCGTAGCCCTGCGTGGCCCGGAACTGCAGGTAGTTCGCCACCGGGGCGCGGCCGACGTAGATGAACTCGTCCTCCGCCAGCCGGAAGAGGATGCCGTCGCCGATCACACCGCCCTCGGGGGACACCGGGACGAACTGCTTGGCGGTGTCGACCGGGAACTTGGCGGTGCTGTTGATCCCGTTGTCGGTGATCAGCTTCAGCGCGTCCCGGCCGGAGATGAACAGGTTGACCATGTGGTGGCTCTGGTCGAACAGCACCGCCGACTCGCGCCAGGCGATCACCTCGCGGCGGAAGTTGGTGAACTCGGCCGGCACGACCGGGTAGATGTACGCGCCGAGCTGCGAGTTGCGCAGCAGGTCGACGGTGCCTCCTGCCTGGTCCAACACGTCCTGGAGGTTCTTCGCGCTCATGCGTGCCACCCTGTTCTGACTCGGTGTGGTAGTCGGTGCTGTCGTCGCAGCAACGCTAGGAACGGGTGTACCCGCGCGGACACGGGGAAATGGCGCGACCGGGACGGCCACCGCAACGCCGAGCGCCGCGTCATTTGACGTAGCGATCGGGTGGCACGCGATGATGACCCCGTGAACGCGGGGGTGCGGGTGCTGGTCGTCGACGACCACGCGGTGGTCAGGCGCGGCGTGATCGCCTATCTCGAGGTGCTCGACGACGTCGAGGTCGCGGGCGAGGCGGGCGACGGCGCCGCCGCGCTGGAGGTGCTCGCCGACCTCGCCGCGCACGGCGGGCTCCCCGACGTGGCGCTCATGGACCTGCAGATGCCGGGCATGGACGGCGTCGCCGCGATCGCGCAGATCCGGCGGCGCTTCCCGTCCGTGCAGGTCGTGGTGCTCACCAGCTTCGGGGAGATCGAGCGGGTGCACGCGGCCCTGCAGGAGGGCGCCGCGGGCTACCTGCTCAAGGACGCGGGGCCGGCCGAGATCGCCGCCGCGCTGGAGGCCGCCGCTCGCGGTGAGGTCTTCCTGGACGCGGCCGTGGCCCGCCGGCTCGCCCAGGAGATCCGCGCGCCGCGCAGCGGGTTGCGCGCGCTCACCGCGCGCGAACGCGAGATCCTGCGCCTCGTGGCGGAGGGCCGGTCGAACAAGGAGATCGCCGCGGAGCTGGTGATCAGCGAACGCACCGCGCGCACCCACGTGAGCAACCTGCTCGGGAAACTCGGGCTCGCCTCGCGGACGCAGGCCGCACTGCTGGCGATCCGGGAAGGGCTCGTGCCGCCGGGGATGAGCTGACGCCGGCAAGGCGCCGAACTCCGGCGCCGAACTAGTCGCCGAACTCCCGGGAGCGCACCGCGGCGACGAATGCGTGCCACTGCGCCGCGGAGAAATGCATCACGTGGCCGTCGCGTTCCTTCGAATCGCGCACCAGTACCCCGTCGTCACCGAAACAGACCTCGAGGCAGTCATTCCCCTGGCCGCTCTGCGAACTCTTGCGCCACTCCGGCTCATTGCCGCGCTGGCTCGTCACGCCCCCACCCCCGGGCTCTGCCGCTCCCGACAGCTTAGGTAACGGGCGGTCGCGGTGCCAGCGCCCGCGGTGGTGGCGGTGGCCTCACCAGCTCCGGATGGCGCGTTCGACGTATGCCGGGAGTTGATCGGGCGCCGAGGCGAGGTCCTCGAGCGCGAGGAACGACTCCTGAAATCGACCCGTGATCTCCGGATCGTCGATGAAGGTGGCGCTGCCCTGCTGCCCGTCGAGGAAGACGACGTCGGGGTCGCTGACGTCCGGGAACTCGAGGTGGATGAACGGGCCCTGGATCGCCTCGTACGCACCCACGTCGAATGGGACGACCTGGATGGTGACGTGTGGCCGTTCGGCGAGCGCCACCAGGCGCTCCAATTGCCGGGTCATCACCGCGGTGCCGCCCACCCGGCGGCGCAGCACGGCCTCGTCGAGCACCGTGAAGATCTGGGGTGGCTCGGCCCGGTCGAACAGCGCCTGCCGTTCCCGGCGGCTGTCGACCACGCGGTCGATCGCCGCGGCCTCGGTGCCGTAGGCCCGCAGGAGCGCGCGGGTGTAGTCCTCGGTCTGCAGCAACCCGGGGAGCACGAGCGGCTGTACCTGGCGGATGAGGGATGCGGACGCCTCGTAACCGAAGTACTTGATCGTGTCCGCGGGGATCATGTCGCGGTAGTCGGCGAACGGCTGGCGCCGCGAGCCACGGGCCAGCGTCTCGAGCTCGCCGAGGACGGCCGGGTCGTGCACGCCGTAGAGGCCTGCCAGCGCGCGGAGGTCGGTGACGCTGATGCCGACCTGGCCGCTCTCGATGCGGATCACCTTGGACGGCGACCACTCGAGCGCGTCGGCGACCTGGCGCTGGGTGAGCTTCGCGGTGTTCCGCGCCCGTCTGAGCTCGATGCGGAGTCGGCGGCGCATCGCCGCGGAGTCGGCCACGTAGTGATCCTTTCGGTCGTCGAGCAGGCGCCCGGGAGGCTCGCGGTGAGATGCCAGATTGTTACCTGCACTCCGCCTGCAGGCGTTACGAGTGGTGCGATCTGCTACCTGGCATTAAGCTAGCAAGCGGTCTGCGGGGTGGTGTCGCGAGGTTCCGGCCTGCAGGGAAGGGGCCGTCAGATGGATCTTCATGTGGCCGTCGTCGTGGTCGGCATCGTTCTCCTGATCGGGCTCGCGGTCGCCATCGGTCTGGTCGGCGTGACCCAGCGGCGCAGCACCGCGCGGGCGTGGCGCGCGATCGCCGCGGAGCGCAGGCGCAACTGGGCGGAGCGCCAGCGCCTCGCCCGCACCGCCGAGCGCTGCCGCGACTGCCCGTACCGCCCGGATCCCGGCTGAGCAGGTCTTCCGCAGACGCGACGACGCGGGCTAGGGTCGCCCGGGCTTGTCAGGGAACCTGTCATCGGCCGGAGGTTCGATGGAGATCGCGGCCGGGATTCCGGCGCTGCGCCACGCGTCCGCGCCCGCCCTGGGCAGCTGGCCCGAGCGCCGGGCGCGGATCGCGCCGCACCGCGCGGCGCTCGTCGAGGGGGAGCGCACGGTCACCTACGCCGAGCTGGCCGATCGCACCGCCCGGCTCGCCCACGTGCTGGCCGAGCGGGGCATCGGGCCCGGCGACCGGGTGGCCTACCTCGGGGTCAACGCGATCAGCGTGTTCGAGACCTACTTCGCGACGTGGCTGCTCGGCGCGATCGCCACACCCCTGAACTACCGGCTGGCCGCCGCCGAGATCCGGTACATGCTGGCCGACTCGGGCGCCTCGGTACTGGTGCACGGCGGCGACGCCGACACCCTCGTCGCCGCCACGGGTGCGGACGTGCCGGTGCTGCGGGTCGGCCCGGAGCTGGATGCCGCGATCGCGGCCGCCGACCCGCTCGCCGCGCCGCCGCGCGTCACCCTCGACCACCCGGCGATCCTGCTCTACACCTCCGGCACCACCGGCCGGCCCAAGGCGGCCGTGCTCACACACGGCAACCTCACCTGGAACACCGTCAACCAGCTCGCGCACGTCGACGTGCTCAGCACCGACCGGGCGCTCTGCATCTCCCCGCTCTTCCACTGCGTCGGGCTCGGCCAGGTCACGCTGCCGACGCTGTTCAAGGGCGGCAGCGTCGAGCCGCTCGCGTCCTTCGACGCCGGCGCCGTGCTCGCCCGCATCGGCGAGGCCGGGATCACGAGCTTGTCCGCCGTGCCCACGATGCTGCAGATGATGGTCGAGAACCCGCGGTGGGAGACCGCGGAGCTGGGCACGCTGCACACCGTGCTCTACGGCGGTTCGCCCGTGCAGGAGCGGGTGGCCCGCGCGTGGCTCGCCCGGGGCGTGCAGGTCCAGCAGGGCTACGGCATGACCGAGGCGGCCCCCGGCGTGTACATGGTGCCGCGCGGGGCGGGCGCCGACCGGCCGACGTCGGTGGGGGTGCCGCACTTCGCCACCGAGGTCGCGATGCTGCGCAACGGCGAGCCCTCGCCGGTCGGCCCCGAACCGGCCGAGCTGCTCGTGCGCGGGCCGCACGTGTTCACCGGTTACTGGAACCGGCCGAAGGAGTCGGCCGCCGCGTTCGTCGACGGCGAGTGGTTCCGCACCGGCGACGTGCTGCGCGTGGCGCCCGACGGCTGGGCCGACGTCGTCGACCGCGTGAAGGACGTGATCATCTCCGGCGGCGAGAACATCTACCCGGCGGAGGTCGAGGCCGTGCTCGTGCAACTGGACGCGGTGGCCGACGCGGCCGTGGTGGCCGTCGCCGACGCGCGGTGGGGCGAGGTCGGCGCCGCGTACGTGCAGCTGCGCCCGGGCGCGGACACCGGGGTCGAGGAGCTGCGCGCCCACCTGGAGGCCCACCTCGCCCGCTTCAAGATCCCGAAGTACCTCGTGCTCGCCGACGAGCTGCCCCGCAACGCCACCGGGAAGGTGCGCCGGATCGAGCTGCGTGCCCGAGCGGCCACCGAGTTCGCGGGCGGGAGCCGGTGACACCGGTCGGCACCGAGCTCGCCCGCTTCCTCCACTGGGCGCGCACCCACCGCGGGCTCGAGTTCGGGTCCTACCGGGACCTGCACGCGTGGTCGGTCACCGACCTCGACGGGTTCTGGTCGGCCGTCGCCGAGTTCTCCGGCGTCCGCTTCCACACGCCGCCCACCGCGGTGCTCGGCCGGCGCGAGATGCCCGGGGCGCAGTGGTTCCCCGGCGCCACCCTGAACTACGCCGAGCACGCGCTGGTGGGCCACGACGGCACGGCCGTGGTGGCGTACTCGCAGACCCGCGACCGCGTCGAGCTCACCTGGGCGCAGCTGCGCGACCGGGTGGCCCGCGCCCGGGCAGGCCTGCAACGGCTCGGCGTCGGGCAGGGCGATCGGGTGGTGGCCTACGCACCGAACCTCCCGGAGACCCTCGTCGCGTTCCTCGCCACCGCGAGCCTCGGCGCCGTCTGGGCGAGCTGCGCGCCCGAGTTCGGCGCCCGCAGCGTGGTGGATCGGTTCGGGCAGGTGGAGCCGGCCGTCCTGCTCGTCGTGCCCGGGTACGTCCACGGGGAGGAGCAGATCGACCGCACGGCGGAGGTCGCCGCGGTGCGGGCGGGCCTGCCCACCGTGCGGCACGTCGTCGCGATCCCGTACGGCCCGGGGGAGGTGCCGGGCGCGCTGGCGTGGGACGAGCTGCTCGCCGAGCCGGGCGAGCTCGCGTTCGACCCGGTCCCGTTCGCACACCCGCTCTGCGTGCTGTTCTCCTCGGGCACCACCGGCCGTCCGAAGGCGATCGTGCACGGGCACGGCGGCGTGTTGCTGGAGCAGTTCAAGAACCACGCCCTGAGCTGGGACCTACGCCCGGGCGACCGGGTGCTGTGGTTCACGACCACGGCATGGGTGATGTGGAACGCGCTGGTCGGAGGCCTGCTCGTCGGGGCGGGGCTCGTACTGGTCGACGGCAACCCGGTGCACCCGGACATCGGGTGGCAGTGGCGGCTGGCGGAGGAGGCAGGGGCCACCCTGATGGGCGCCTCGCCGGGCTGGCTGATGGCCTGCCGGGCCGCCGGCATCGCACCGGGCCGCGACCTCGACCTGTCGCGGCTGCGCCAGATCGGCTCCTCGGGCAGCCCGCTTCCGGCCGAGGGCTACCGCTGGGTGGCCGAGCAGCTGCCCGGCGTGCTGCTCAACGTGGGCAGCGGCGGCACCGACGTGTGCTCCGGGATCGTGCAGGGCGGGCCCTGGCAGCCGGTCGTGGAGGGCGAGATCTCGGGGCCCGCGCTCGGGGTGGCGGCGGCCGCGTTCGACCCGGACGGCCGACCCGTGGTCGGCGAGCTGGGGGAGCTGGTGATCACCGAGCCGATGCCGTCGATGCCCGTCGGTTTCTGGGGTGATCCCGACGGCACCCGCCTGCGCGAGGCCTACTTCGACCGCTACCCGGGCGTGTGGCGCCACGGCGACTGGGTGCGCTTCTCCGAGGCCGGCACCGTCGTCGTCGCGGGCCGCTCGGACGCCACCCTGAACCGCGGCGGCGTCCGGCTCGGCACCGCCGAGTTCTACGGCGTGGTCGAGGAACTGCCCGAGGTGGCCGACAGCCTCGTGGTGCACCTGGACGACGCGGCCGGCGGCCGCGGTGAGCTGGTGCTCTTCGTCGTGCCCGCACCGGGCGCCACCCTGGACGACGCCCTGCGCGCCCGGATCGCCGGTGAGCTGCGCGCCGCCCTGTCGCCGCGGCACGCGCCGGACCGGATCCTCGCCGTGCCGGCCGTGCCCCGCAACCGCACCGGCAAGAAGCTGGAGGTGCCGGTGAAGCGGATCCTCCTCGGCGCCGCCCCCGACGAGGTGATGAGCCGCGACGTCCTCGCCGACCCGGCGTCGCTGGACCCCTTCGTGGCCCTCGCGCAGCAGCGGTCCTGATCCACTGCGCCCGCCAGGAGGCGGCCCGGGAGGGCCTCCGCATCGAGATCGCTGCGCGGGCCGGGTTCCGCGGAACCCGGGTGGATGACCGTGGGACAGGCCATGTCAGGGCTTGATCGGCGGATTGGCGCGTTTCCCGACGCCAGGTGTCGGGTTTCGCTCCCGGCCGGTGATCATGGGGTGGGGCGCGCGGGGCCGCTACCGCTCCCCGGGCCGGACGAGGCCGCTCTCGTAGGCGATCACCACGAGCTGGGAGCGGTCGCGGGCGCCCAGCTTGCCGAGGAGGCGCCCGACGTAGGTGCGGGCGGTGTCCGGGCTGATGTGCAGGGCCGCGCCGATCTCGGCGTTGGACCGGCCGGCGCCGACCTGGGCCAGGACGTCGCGCTCGCGGTCGGTGAGCCCGGCGAGGCGTTCGGGCCGCGCCACCGTCGACCGGGCCGCCGCGGCGAGCACCCGCCGCGTGACGGAGGGGGAGAGGAGCGCGTCGCCGCGGGCGACGACGTGCACGGCCTCGCGCAGGCCGTCGGGGTCGGTGTCCTTGAGGAGGAAGCCGGCCGCGCCCGCGCGGATGGCCTCGAAGAGGTACTCGTCGTCGTCGAAGGTCGTGAGCATGACGACCTGGACGCCGCTGAGGGCGGGATCGGCGAGGATCCGGCGGGCGGCTTCGAGGCCGTCGGTGCCGGGCATGCGGACGTCCATGAGCACGACGTCGGGGCGGTGGGTGCGCACGACCGCGACGCCGCTCGCGCCGTTGTCGGCCTCGCCCACCACGGTGATGTCCGGTGCCCGTTCCAGGAGGGCGCGCAGGCCGGCGCGCACGAGGTGCTGGTCGTCGACGAGGACGACCCGGATGTCGGTCACGGCGCGGTTCCCTTCAGGGGCAGGTGGGCGTGCACCCGGAACCCGCCGCCGGGCCGGTTGCCCGCGTCGACGGTGCCGCCGAGCAGGGCGACCCGTTCAGCCATCCCGCGCAGCCCGTGCCCGCGTTCGCTGGGGTCCCCGGCGGGAGCGCCCGCTCCGTCGTCGCGGATCTCGGCGGTGACCGCTGTGGCGGACACGTGGACGGCGACCGTGACCCGGGTGGCGGCGGCGTGCTTGAGCGCGTTGGTCAGCGCCTCCTGGACGACGCGGTAGGCGGTGCTGCCCACGACCGTGGGCACCGCGGCCGCGTCGCCGGTGATCTCGAGGTCGACGGGGAGGCCGGTGCGGGTGACGCCGTCGGCGAGCGCGGTGAGCCGGTCGAGCCCCGGTGCCGGTTCGCGGGGCCGGCCGCCGAGCCAGGTGCCGAGGGTCGCGCGCAGTTCGGACGTCGCGCTGCGGGCCGCCTCCCGGATCGTGCGGACGGCGGCGCGCGCGTCGGCGGCGGCGCCGTCGTCCATCGCCTCCTCCGCCACCGCGGACTGCAGGGTGATCACCGACATGGTGTGGCCGAGGGTGTCGTGCAGGTCGCGGGCGATGCGGATCCGTTCGATGTCGACCTGGCGCGCCGCCTCCCGGCGGCGCTCCTCGGCGGCCGCGGCGGCCTGCCGCGCCATCTGCGCCCGCAGCGCGCGGCGGTTGCGCACGGCATCGCCCAGTGCGATCACGGCGAACATCAGGACGGCCTCGGCGCCGAGGTTGAGGCCCAGGACGTAGGCGATGTCGTCGCCCTCGGCCAGGCGGGCGACCACCGACACCGCCAGCAGCGTGGCGCCGACCGCCGCCGCGACGAACGGGCGCCCGCGCGCGGACGCGGCGTACAGCGTGGCCGCCGCCGGCGCCGCCAGGCCGATCGGGGGCAGGTCGAGCAGGTAGTACGCGACGAGCCCGGCGGCGGTGGCGACCAGCGCCCCCACCGGCCAACGCCGGCTCACCAGCACCAGCGCGCCGAACGCGGTGGCGAAGGCGTACGCGGGCAGGGCGTGCTCGACCGGCCCGGCATCGGTGATCACGGCGGCCGCCACGAGGCAGGACACGGCGACGGCCAGCAGGGCGTCCGAGCGGGTGGGACGGCCTTCTCGCACGGTGGTCGAGAGTAGTGCGGCAGGTGCCGGGCGGGCGTACGTCGAGAAGCGACACCCGGTCGCGCCGGGAAGCAGCAGCCGGGTGGGCGACCGGCGACCTAGCGTCGATGGAGAGGGGCAGCCCGGACGGGCCGCCGAGTACGGGAACCGGGAGACGCGAAGGGATGTCGCGCAGAACGTGGACCACGGTGGTGCTGATCGCGCTGGTGTGGTCGTCGATGATGTCGTTAGGCGGCGTGGCCGCCGAGACGGTGATGCTGTACCCGAACATCTTCGGCGACGCCCCGGCGTCGCTGGAGCGGGCGCGCGAGTTCATGGTGGCGGGCGGCCCGAGCGACTACTTCCCGCCGCTGGGCGCGAGCGTGGTGCTGACCGGCATCGTGGCCGTGCTGCTCACGATGCGGGACCCGCGGGTGCGGTGGTGGGTGCTCGCCGCGGCCGCGGTGTTCATCGGGTGCGAGTTCGTGTTCTCGGCGCTGTACTTCTGGCCGCGCAACGAGATCATGTTCGTGGACGCCCTCGGCACCCACTCCCCGGAGTACCTGCGCCAGGTGGCGCAGGAATTCGTGGCGGGGCACCGGGTGCGCCTGGCCGGTGGCGCGGTGGCCGCGGCGCTGGCGTTCACCGCCCTGCTGCGCCATGTCACCACCCGGCCCGCTGACGTGCCCGCTGAGGTGCCGCCGGGGGTGCGGCGGTGAGCCGGGGGGAGCGGGCGCTGGGGTTCTCCTGGCCGGTGCTGGTCGCACTTGCCGCGCTTGCCGTCCCGCGGGTCGTGTTGCACGACCTCGGGATGCTGGAGGCCGGATCGTTCGCGAACGTGCTGCTGGTGCTCGTCCCGCCCGCGTGCTGGGTCGCCGCGGTGCTGTGGCGCCGCGGCCCACGGCCCTTCGCCACCGTCGTGGTGATCGGCGCGATCTACGGGGTGTTCCTCGCGCTGGGCCACCAGCTGCTCTGGCACGCCGCGTTCCCCGCCGGCGCCGGCGACGCCCTGCCAGAGGGCGTCCTCCGGGCCGGCGCGGTGATCTCCAGCCTGGTCACCGGCACCCTGGTGGGTGTGGTCAGCGGCGCCGTCGCCCTGCTGCTGTACCGGCTGGTGCCGGCCGATCGGGCCGGCCGGTGACCTACGCGAAGTCGGCCGCCGTGTACGCCTTCGGCTCCACCAGCACCATCCAGTTGCCGGAGTTGTCCCGGGCCACCGCCTCGACGCCGTAGGGGCGCTCCTCGGGCGGCTGGATGAACTCCACGCCCTTGGCGGTGAGGTCGTCGTAGGTCTTGCGGCAGTCGTCGACGTTCACGCCGATGCCGAACATGTTGCCCGCGTCGAGGGCGCGGTTGATCGCGGCCACCATGTCGTCCGGGATCGGCGGGCCCGGCACCGTGAGGTGGATCTGCAGGTCCGGCTGGGTGGGGGACTTGACGGTGCACCAGCGGTAGCCCTCGCCGAGGGTGATGTCGGTGTGCTCCTGGAAGCCGAGCACGTCGATGTAGAAGGACTTGGCGGCGTCGACGTCCTTCACGAACACGCTGGCGATCGAAACTGCTGTGATCATGTGCTCAGGCTAGGAGCGCGGTGCGTCGCTCGGCTTCTCCTCGATTGCGCTGTCGCGGCGCTCGGCGAGGCCCCACATGAACACGAAGCACCCCGGGATGTGGGGGGCGCCGCTGGTGGCCCACCGGCGCTGGAACTCGCTGGGTGACTCGCCGACCAGCTCCCGGAACCGGCTGCTGAACGATCCGAGGCTGGAGAAGCCGACGGCGTGGCAGACCTCGGTGACGGTGAGGTTGGTGGCGCGCAGGAGGTCCTGGGCGCGTTCCACGCGGCGGCGGCTCAGGTGCGTGGCGGGGGAGACCCCGTAGGTGGCGGTGAACAACCGCTGGAAGTGGTACTTGCTGATCCCCGCCACCGCTGCGATGGACTCCAGGTCCAGCGGCTCGGCGTAGTGGCGGTCGACGTGGTCACGGGCCCGGCGCAGGTGCACCAGCAGGTCGTTCTGGGCCCGGCGGGTCGGGGCGGCCACGACGCGGGAGTCTAGTCCCGGCCGGGCCGCCCGTCCCCTCGTCAGCGCGGCGTGCCGAAGTCCTGCGTCCAGTAGCCGCCGACGCGCCCGACGCCGATGTCCTCGAACGAGCAGTTGAGGATGTTGTCGCGGTGGGCCTCGCTGTTCATCCACAGCGTCATCACCCGCTCGGGCGACGTGGTGCCCGATGCGACGTTCTCCCCGACCCTGCTCCAGTCGTAGCCGGCCCGGGTGGCGCGCTCGCCCACCTTGGAGCCGTCGGACCCGGTGTGGGTCATCTCGTCCATGTCGGCCTGGTCCTGCGAGTGGTCCTCCGCGGCCTCGGTGAGGTTCGGGTCGACCCCGAGGGGGTCGCAGCCCGCTTCCTCGCGCTCCTGGTTGACCAGGGCGACCACGGTGTCGATCTCGTCCCCCGCCGATGACGACGCCGGCGCCGACGCGGCGTACGCCGTGGCGGGCACCGTGCACGCCACGGCGACGAGGGCGGCGACGAGCGGTAGGCGGGCCATTCCGCCGGTGCGTTCTCTCACGCCCTTACAACACCCGAACGGGCGAACGAGATACGCCTGATGTCACACCGCGTGACGCCGTGCTCTCAGCAGGGGCGGTCGGCCCCCGGTGGGGCGTCCTCGCCGAGGCTCGCGCCCCGCACCTCGTTGCCGCACACCGCGCCCTGCTGGGCGTCGGACTCGACCTGGAACACCTCGCCCGCGACGTCGGAGATCTCGTTGTCCTCGACGACGTTGCCGCCTTTGTCGTACTCCTCGCTGTCGCTCTTGATCTTGATGGCGACGCCCTCGGAGCCGGTGATCGTGTTGCCGCGCACGATGTTGTCGTGGCCGCGCAGCTCGATGTTGCTGCCGTCGAACTCGGCGGTCTCCGCGTTGCCCGAGCACTGGTTGTTCTCGAACACGTTGTCGTGCGCGTTCTCCTTGACGTTGAAGCACTCCGAGCCGAACGTGCGGATGATGTTGCCGACGACCCGGTTGCCCGAGCTCGTGTCGTTCTCGGCCATCGGCTGGCTGTCCGACTTCGGGCTCGTGCCGATGTAGACGCCCTCGCCGTTGTGGAACTCGAAGCGCCCGCCGTCGTCGCTCTTCTTGCCGAACAGGCCGCAGTACTGGATCACCGAGTCGGTGATGACGTTGTCGTGGGCGTTGTTGCGCAACCGGACGCACTCACCGCCGGCCCCGGACAGGAACATGTTGCGGATCTCGACACCGGTGATGTCGCGGGACTCCTCGGACGCGCCGATGTAGATCAGGCGACCGTCCTCGACGTCCTGGGCGACGCTCTGCTTGAACGCCGTGATCCGCGACAGGTCCTCGGGGAACTCGCGGCCCTTGAGCTTCTCCTGGCCGTCGACCGTGAAGCCCTCGAACACGTAGTAGCTGTGGTCCACGCTGATGACGCGGTCGGTGCCGTACACGGTGGCCTGGTAGCGGCCCGACCGGTCCTGGCCCGTCTCCGGCCCCTTGACGGTGATCGGCGCGCCGGGGGCGCCGTCGCGCTGGGTGGCGAGCTGCTCGCGGTACTCGCCGGGAGCCAGGTTGATCGTGGTGCCCGGCCCGGCCTCGTCCAGCGCCTGCTGGATGGTCTTGAACGGCCTGGCCGCGGAACCGTCGTTCGTGTCGTTGCCCGCGGGGTCGACGTAGAGCTGCGGGCCGGTGGGCGCCGGTGGTGGCTGCGGGCCGGGGGGCGGGGGTGGGGTCGGTCCGGGCGCCAGCACCAGGATCGCGGCGACGAGCACCACGACAGCCGCTGCGGCGCCCAACGCCAGGTTGCGCCACGTGCGGGACTGCCGCGCAGGCGCGACGGGTGGCGAATTGCGGACCTGGACCACTGAAACCCCGTTCGATCGGGCGTGCTCGGACGCACGCGCTCCGCAACGATGATGCCCGCACAGCCTGAAGGCCGTCTCATCGGAGGGGCGGTGTCACCGTTGCGGGTGGTGGGCCCGTCACCGGGGGTGGGCGTGGTCGGGAAGGGTTCCGCAGCGGCTCAGGCGAGGATCCGCAGCGGGGCCTCCAGCAGGGCGGCCAGGGTCTGCAGGAAGCGGGCGCCGGTGGCGCCGTCCACCACGCGGTGGTCGCACGACAGCGTCACCTTCATGACCGACCGCACGACCGGCCCGGCGTCGCCGGGGCGCAGCTCGTCGACGGCCGCACCGACGGCGAGGATGGCCGCCTCCGGCGGATTGATGACCGCGGTGAACTGCTCGATGCCGAACATCCCGAGGTTGGACACGGTGAACGTGCCGCCGCTCATCTCCTCGGGCCGCAGCTTGCGCTCGCGCGCCCGCGCGGACAGGTCGCGGGTCCGCGCCGCGATCTGCGAGACGCTCAGCCGGTCGGCGTCGTGCACCACCGGCACGAGCAGCCCCGACTCGACCGCCACGGCCATACCGACGTGCACCCGGCGGTGGCGGCGCACCGAGTCGCCCGCGTAGGAGACGTTGATCTCCGGATGGGTCCGCAGCGCCCCGGCCACCGCCTTGACGACGAGGTCGTTGACGCTGACCTTCACCTCGCCCGCCGCGGCCAGCGTCTCGTTGAGCGTGACGCGCAACGCGAGGAGGTCGGTGACGTCGACGGCGCGCGTCAGGTAGATGTGCGGCGCCTCCTGCTTGCTGCGCGTGAGGCGCTCGGCGGCGACCCGCTGCATCTGCGGCAGCGGCAGCACCTCGACGTCCTCGCTCTCCGGTTCCCGCGCAGGTGCGGGTGCGGGGGCGGGGGCTGGGACGGCCGCTGCCGCGGCGGCGGCCGCCTCGATGTCCGCCCGGACGATCCGCCCGTGCGGGCCGGAGCCCTGCACGCCGGCCAGGTCGACACCGCGCTCGCGGGCGAGCCTGCGGGCCAGTGGGGAGGCGGGCGGGCGGCCGTCGCGGGGCGCAGCGGGCGCGGGCGCCTGCTGTTCGGGCGCGGGCTCGGGCTCCGCTGCGGGCGCCGACGCCTCCGGCGTCGATGACTCAGGGGCCGACTGTTCGGGCGCCGACGGCTCCGGGGCGGAGCCCGTGCCGTCCCCGAGCAGCCCGATGGGCGCGCCGATCGGGGCGCTGGCGCCCTCCGGCACGAGGATGCGCTCGAGCACGCCGTCGTCGTAGGCCTCGAGCTCCATGATCGCCTTGTCGGTCTCGATGTCGGCGATGACGTCGCCCGCGCTGACCTGGTCCCCGACGTGCTTGTGCCAGGCCGCGACGACGCCCGACTCCATGGTGTCGGACAGGCGGGGCATGGTGATCTCGGGCATCGGTGTCCTCCGGGGTCAGGAGCGGCGGCCGACGGCGGCGAGGGTCTCCCGCACGGCGGTCAGCAGCGAGTCGGCCGAGGGCAGCGCGGCCTGTTCGAGCGGTTTGGCGTACGGCAGCGGCACCTCGGCGGCGGCCACCCGGCGCACGGGCGCGTCGAGGTGGTCGAAGGCGCCCTCGGAGATCGTCGCGGCGATCTCGGCGCCGATCCCGTAGGTGAGCCAGTCGTCCTCGGCCACGACGGCGCAGCCGGTCTTGCGCACCGAGGCCACGATGGTTTCCCGGTCGAGGGGGCGCAGGCTGCGCAGGTCCACGACCTCGGCGTCGATGCCCTCCTCGGCGAGCTGCCCCGCCACCTCGGTGGCCACGGTGGCCATGCGGGAGTAGCCGATGATCGTGACGTCGGTGCCCTCGCGGGTGACGGCCGCCCGGCCGATCTCGGCGGCGGGCAGGTCGTCGGGCACCTCGCCGCTGGTGTTGTAGAGCGCGAGGTTCTCGAGGAACAGCACGGGGTCGTCGTCGCGGATCGCGGCGCGCAGGAGCGCCTTCGCGTCGGCGGGCGTGCTCGGCGCCACGACCTTCAGGCCGGGGACGAACGCGTAGTACAGCTCGATGTTCTGCGAGTGGGTGGCACCGAGCTGCTGGCCGCCCCCGCCCGGCGTGCGGATGACCATCGGCACGGAGGTCTGGCCGCCGAACATCCCGTAGACCTTCGCGGCGTGGTTGACGATCTGGTCGAGGGCGATCAGCGAGAAGTTGATCGTCATGATCTCGACGACGGGGCGCAGTCCCAGCATCGCGGCACCGATGGCGGTGCCGACGAAGCCCTCCTCGGCGATCGGGGTGTCGCGCACGCGCTTCTCGCCGAACTCGGTCAGCAGGCCGGCGGTGATCTTGTACGAGCCCTCGAAGACGCCGATCTCCTCGCCGATCAGCAGGACGTCGTCGTCGCGCATCAGCTCCTCGCGCAGGGTGCTGCGCAGGGCCTCGCGGTAGGTCATGACAGGCACGGGATGTTCCTCAGCGGTAGAGGGCGTCTGCCGGGAGCCGGCGCGACTCGTTGGCCACCGGGGTGGCGTAGGTGTGGTCGAACAGCGTGGAGACGTCCGGGTGCGGGCTCGCCGCGGCGAAGGCCACGGCCTCGTCGGCCTCGGTCTTCGCCCGCTCCTCGAGGGCGGTGAGCGCCTCCTCGTCGGCGGCGCCCGCCGCCAGCAGGGCGGCGCGGAAGCGGGCGATCGGGTCGGCGGCGCGGGCGCCCTCGACGTCGGAGGACGTGCGGTAGCGCGCCGGGTCGACCACCGAGTGGCCCTTGAGGCGCGAGCTCACCGATTCCAGCAGGGCCGGCTTGCCCTCGGTCCGCGCCCGCTCGACCAGCCGGCGCGCGGCGTCCCGCACGGCGAGCACGTCGTTGCCGTCCACGCGCTCGCCGTGCATCCGGTAGGCGGCGGCGCGCTTGTACAGCTCGGGCTCGGCCGAGGACCGCTCGACCGTGGTGCCCATGCCCAGGCCGTTGTTGACCACGACGTAGACGATCGGCAGGTTCCACAGCGCGGCGATGTTGAGCGCCTCGTGGAACGCGCCGATGTTGGTGGTGCCATCGCCCATCTGGCAGACCACCACCTCGTCGCTGCCGCGGTAGTCGATGGCGAGCGCGGCGCCGGTGGCCAGCGGCACCTGGCCGCCGACGATGCCGTAGCCGCCGAGCAGGCGCGCCTCGGCGTCGAACAGGTGCATCGAGCCGCCCCACCCCTTGGACGTGCCGGTGGTGCGCCCGTACAGCTCGGCCATCACCCGCCCGGGCTCGATACCCTTCGCGATCGCGTAGCCGTGCTCGCGGTAGTTGGTGAACAGGTAGTCGTCGGGGCGCATCGCGGCCAGCAGGCCGACGACCGTGGCCTCCTCGCCGAGGTTCAGGTGGCAGTAGCCGCCGATCTCGGCGCGCGTGTAGCCCTGCGCGGCGCGCTCCTCGAACCGGCGCACCAGCACCATCTGGCGGAACCAGTCCCGCAGTACCTCGGGATCCTCGGCGGCGAGGGGGCCCGCCTTCTTCCGGGAAGTCCGCGCCCGTGTCCCCGCCCGTGTCCCCGCCGGTGTCCTCGTCGATGTCCGCGCCGCCACGCGCACAGCCTCGCCCAGCCGAGGGGCGCCGCACCATGATCGGACGCCCAGCTCCGGGCCCGGACGATTGGGCAGTTTGCCCAATCGGGTTGCTCGCTCAGGAGGGGAGATCCAGCGCCGAGAGCGCGAGCGAGAGCTCGACGTAGGCCTGGCGCCCGGTGAGCGGGTGGCCGATCAGGCCGGAGACGCGCTGCAGCCGGTTGAGCACCGTGTTGCGGTGGCAGTAGAGCTGTTCGGCCGCCACGCCGGCCGAACGGTCGGCCTCCAGCCAGGCCGTGAGCGTCTGCACCAGCACGTCCCGCTCCCGCGGCGGGAGGCGCAGCACGGGTCCGAGCCACTGCTCCACGAGGCGGCGGCGCACCTCGGGGGAGCGCAGCAGGAGCACCTGGGGGTAGCGCTCGTCCACCCCGACGAGGGCCGCGGCACCCCTGGGCATCGTGCCCAACGCGAGGACGGCGAGGCGATGGGCGAGGGCCACCCCCGCGAGGCCGTCGGCGGTGGGGGCGGCCGCGGCCCGTCCCCGGGCCAGCGCGCGCAGCCGGGTCAGCACGAACCGCGGGTCGTGCCCCTCGAGCGGCACGAGCCCGACGAGCGTGTCGGTGCGCACGTGCCAGACCGACCGGACCGAGAGCGCGGCCAGCGCGGTCTGCGGGCTGGGCAGCGCCGCCGTGCCGTCGGGTTCGAGGTCGGCCACCACCACCAGGTAGTGCCCGCCCAGCGGCAGGTCGAGCTGGTCGGCGACCCGCTGCCCGGTGGTGCCGCCCGCCACGACCTCCTCCAGCAGCGCGTGCCTGCGCTGGTCGTCGCGGCGCAGCTGCTCGGCCTCCGCGCGCCGGTAGGACGTGGACAGGGCGGAGGAGAGCGCGTCGACCACCGTCCACATCGCGGTGGCGGCCGCGCCCAGGTCGGCGGGCGTCACCTCGTCGATCCGTTCGAGCAGCGCCTCCCAGACGACCCGGCCGCCGAGCCGGAACGTCCGCAGCATCACCTCGAGGGGCACCCCCTGCTCGGCGCGCTGCCTGCCGATCGGGCCGGCCACGGGGTCGTCGTCGGTGCCCCCGCTCGGGGCGCCCGCGAGCAGCTGCAGCACCCGCGTGAGGTAGCGGCGGCACCCGTCGCGCAGGTCGTCGGGGGGCACGTTGCGGTAGTCGGTCCACGCCGGGTGATCGGTGAAGACCGCCGTGACGAGCCGGTCGGTGAGCACGTCCACGTCGGGCAGCAGGGCGTTCGCGACCGTCGCCAGTGGGCCTTCCACGGTCCGGACGGTAGCCGCTCACCCCGTGGGGTCGATCGGTCCCGGCGGGGGCGAGGGCAGCGGTGGGGCCGGGTCCGGCCCGGGGGTGGGCGCCGGTTCGGGCTCTGGGAACGGTGGCGCGGGCTCGGGCCCCGGCGGGGGCGTCGGCGGAACCGGGGGCGGCTCGGTCGCCGCCGCCGGGACCGTGTTCGTGACGGTGCGGATGTCGTCCATGCCGGTCGGCTACCCGGTGCGCGCGCGATCACCCGCCGGCGCGGGGGTGATCGTCCACCGGGTGGGTGGATCACGCGGCCCGGTCGGGCGACTCGCGCGGCGCGGCGCATTCCCGGTGCGCACGATGCCGCCGTGGGGGACGTGCGGCGCGGCAGGAGACGGGCGGGTGAGTGGCTGGTCCTCGCCGCGGCGCTCGCGCTGGCGGTGGCGCTGCTGGTGGGGCAGGAGCCGCCACCGCCGCAGGCGGCCGCGGCCGAGCCGGTTCCGGTGGCGTCGCCGGACCCGGTGGACGTGCAGGTCGACCGCGCGGCGGCCCGGCTGGACGCGTGGATGCGGCCCCTCGCACCCGGTGAGCGGCCCCCGCAGTTCGTGCTGTTCTCCTTCGACGGCGTCGGGTCGCACCGGCACTGGGAACGGGTGCTCGCGATCGCCGGGGCGGCGCAGGCGCGGGTGACGGGCTTCCTGTCCGGCGTCTACCTCCTGCCTGACGCGGAGCGGCGCCGCTACCACCCGCCCGGACGGGCCGCCGGGGCGTCGGCGATCGGTTTCGGCGGGTCGCGGGCCGAGGTCGACCGGCTGATCTCGGACCTGAAGGAGGCGCGCAGGCGCGGCCACGAGATCGGCACGCACTACAACGGGCACTTCTGCGCGGGGGACGAGCCCGCGGTCGGCAGGTGGTCCACCGCGATGTGGGACGCGGAGCTCGACCAGTTCTTCGCGTTCGTCGAGGCGGCGCGGGAGCGGGGCCTCGACCTCGGGCAGGTGCGGGGCGGGCGCACCCCGTGCCTGGAGGGGCGGTGGGTGCAGGCCTACGCCGCCATGCGGGCGCACGGGTTCACCTACGACACCAGCCGCCCCACCGACGGGATCGTCTGGCCCACCGACGAGCAGGGGATCCGGGAGTTCTGGATGCCCTCGGTGCGGGTGCCCGCGCTGCGCAAGCAGGTGCTGCTCATGGACTACAACCTGTGGATCGCGGTGAACGGCGGGCGCGACGAGCCGGAGCGGGCGGCCGAGTTCAGCGACGTCGTGCTCGACGCCTACCGCGCGGCGTACACGGCGGCCGCCACCGGCAACCGGGCGCCGCTCGTGATCGGCAGCCACTTCAACCGGTGGTCCGGCGGCGGGTTCTTCGACGCGGTGGAGCGGTTCATGGCGGAGGTGTGCCTGCGGCCCGAGACCGTCTGCGCCACCCACTCGGACGTGAGCGCGTGGATCGACCTGCAGGACCCCGAGGTCCTCGACGTCTGGCGCCGCAAGCCGCCCGCCCACGTGCCGAGGCCCTGATCGCCCGTAGCGTGTGCCGGGTGCGGATCGGGATCGGTGCCCCGGTGTCGGGGTCGTGGGCCACCCCGGAGAACCTCGGGCGGCTGGCGCGGGAGGCCGAGGAACTGGGCTACGCCTCGCTGTGGACGTTGCAGCGCCTGCTCGTGGGCGCAGACCAGGACCTCCCCCCGGTGTACCGCAGCGTGCTGGACCCGCTGGTGACGCTCGCCTTCGCGGCGGCGCGCACGTCCCGGATCCGGCTGGGCGTCGCGGTCGTCAACCTCCCGTTCGTGCCGCCGGCGCTGCTGGCGAAGCAGGCGGCCACGCTGGACGTCCTCTCCGGCGGGCGGCTCGACCTGGGGCTGGGCACGGGCTGGTCGCCCGTCGAGTTCACGGCGGCGGGGGTCTCGCGGGCCCGGCGCGGGCCGCGGGCGGAGGAGTACCTGCGGGTGCTGCACACGCTGTGGGCCGACGAGGTGAGCGCGTTCGACGGCGAGTTCTACACGGTTGCGCCGAGCCGGATGCTGCCCAAGCCCGTGCAGCGCCCCGGCCCGCCCGTGCTGCTGGGCGGCGGCGTGCCCGCGGCGCTTCGCCGCGCCGGGCGGATGGCCCAGGGGTGGGTGAGCAGCAGCGGGGCGGACCTCACCCGCATCGCGGACTCGATCGCGCTGGTCCGGGAGGGCGCCCAGGAGGCGGGGCGGGACCCGGATGCGGTGCGCGTGGTCGTGCGCGGCGTCGTCCGGTGGGGCGGGCCCACCGACCGCCTGCTGTCCGGACCCGCCGAGAAGATCCGCGAGGACGTCGCGTGGCTCGCCGAGCAGGGCGTCACCGAGGTGTTCCACGACCTGAACTTCGACCGGACGATCGGGAGCCCGGAGGCCGACCCGGCGACGGGCATGGAGCGCGCGCTGGAGGTCTTGCACGCGCTGCGCCCCGTCAAGGAAGACCGGCCAGGAACTCCGTGACCGTGCGGTCGACCTCGGCGCGCCGCTCGAGGTGGGGGGAGTGGCCGCAGTCGAGCACGGCGAGGGTGACCGGCCCGGCGGCGCGCTCGCGCACCGCCTCCACGTGCACCACCGTGCCGTAGGGGTCGGCCGTGCCCTGCACACCCAGCACCGGGCAGGTGATGGCGGTGAGCTCCGGGTGGATGTCCCAGTCGCGGAATGCGTCGTCGAGCCAGCCGTCGTTCCAGTTCCAGAACGTGACGTCCGGGTCGCGGTGGTGGCGGGCCATCCGGGCCCGCAGGTCGCCTTCGACGTAGTCGCGGCGGGCCTGCTCGATGCCGCGCAGCCCGCACTCCTCGACGAACACGTGCGGCGCGAGCACCACGAGGCCCGCCACGTCGGCCCGGCCCGCGTGCAGGAGCCCGATCGAGCCGCCGTCGCTGTGCCCGACGAGCACCACCCGGTCCAGCCCCAGCGCCGCGCGCACGGCCGGGACCACCTCGCTCGCCTCGTCGTGCATGTACCGCGGCGTCCGCTTCCCGGCGGGGAGGTCGGACCCGCCGTGGCCCAGCCGGGAGAACGCCACGGCGCGGCGGCCGGTGGCGGCGGCGAGCCGGTGGTGGAAGTTCCGCCAGAGCCGCACCGAGCCGAGGCCCTCGTGCAGGAACAGCAGCGGGGCGAGCGCGGGGTCGCCGGGCACGTCGTCGTACTCGACGCGCCCACCGGGAGCGTCGACGAGGGGGAGTTCCATCGCGAGCGACCCTAATCGACACCTGCGGGGCCGGGCTGCGCGGACAGCCGCGCCACCAGTCGCTTCGGGGCCACCTGCCGGTAGGCGTCGGTGACGATCTCCTCGATCTCGGTCCAGTCGACGTCCGGCACGTCGAGGTACACGCCGAGCCACCCGCGGACCCCGACGTAGGGCGGGCGGAAGAACCGCCCGGGGTCGGCGGCCACCAGCTCCTCCTGCGCGCCGGGCGGGGCGGCGCACCAGAAGGCGAGGCGGTCGTCGTGGTGGTGGTCGGCGAACATCACGAACGACTTGCGCACGAACCACGTCGGCTCGCCGTGGCTCTGCTTCTCGGCGACCTCGGGGAAGGACGTGCAGAGGGCGCGCAGCCGGTCCAACGGCGTCATGCCGCGACCGCCCGCATGACCGCGTAGCCCGACCCCTCAGCCGGGGTGACGCCGGTGAGGCGCAGCCCGGCCGCGGTGAGCAGGTCGACGAACTGGTCCTGCGTGCGTTCCCGCCCGCCCAGGCAGACGAGCATGTTGAGGTCGCTCATCAGGAGCATGCGCTGGTCCGGGAGCACCTCGGGATCGTCGCGCAGGATCGGCTCCACCAGGAAGACCACCCCGTCCGGCGGCATCGCCGCCCGCACGCGGGCGAGGATCGCGGTGGCGCGCTCGTCGTCCCAGTCGTGCACCACGCTCTTCACGACGTAGGCGTCGGCGCGCGGCACCTCCCGGAAGAAGTCGCCGGTGACCACCTCGCACCGCTCGCCTGCCACCGTCTCGGCGGCCCCGGACGGGGAGTCGAAGAGGATCCCGCGCAGGTGCGGGTGGGCGTCGAGGAACGCGGCGAGGAGCGTGCCGTTCCCGCCGCCGATGTCGGCGAGCGTCGTGACGCCGGTGAGGTCGCAGGCCGCGACGATGCCGGGGGCGGCCATCCGCGTGCCCTCGGCCATCGCCTCGGTGAACACCGCGTTGAGCCGCGGGTCGGCCGCGATGTGCGCGAACGCCGGGCTGCCGGTGATCTTCTCGAACGACGGCTCGCCGGTGCGCACGCTCCACTCCAGCGCGCCCCACGCCCGCCACACCGCGTCCCCGCAGAACAGCTGGGCCAGGTTGCCGATCGAGCCCGGCAGCCCGCTGCGCAGCAGCCGGCCGCCGGCGGTGAGCGCGTAGGCGCCGTCCGGATCCCGGCTCACCAGGTCCAGGCCGACAGCGGAGCGCAGGAGGCGGGCGAGCGCGTCGGGCTGCGTCCCGGTGCGCCCGGCCAGGGTGCCGAGGTCGAGTGCGCCGTCGCCGAGCGCGTCCGGCACACCGAGCCGGGCGAGCGTCTGCACCACCTGGGCGGGGAAGAACCCGAAGACGAGTGCCGCCACCCGCTCCCGCTCGGTCACGGCTTCACCTGCGGGCGGTAGCTCCCGACCGACCAGATGTTGCCCTCGGGGTCGCGCACCGCGTACTCGCGCGACCCGTACGGCTGGTCCACCAGCCCGTGCACCACGTCCGCGCCGGCGGCGACGGCCCGGTCGTGGTGGGCGTCGACCGCGTCGGCGGAGTCGAGGGCGAGGTAGACGACCGCGCGGCCGGTGTCGAACGGGTCGGACGCGCCGCGGCGGGTGGCACTGCGGGTGGCACTTCGGGTGCCGAGCATGACCACCCCGTCGCCGAAGCTCAGCTCGGCGTGGGCGACGGTGCCGTCGCCGGCGGTGTGGACGGCCTGCTCGGCGAACCCGAGCGTGCCGGTGAGGTACGCGATCGCCGCCCGGGCGTCGTCGTACCGGAGGGTCACGTGGATGCTCATGGCGCCGACGCTAGGAGCGCCCGGGCGCCGGGGCTTGTAGGAATGGGAACCGGCGGCTCAGCTCCACCCGGCCAGGTACTCGCTGGGCGTGCAGCCGGCGAGCGCGTGGAACTCCCGCACCAGGTGGGCGTGGTCGGCGTACCCGCAGGCGGCGGCGACGTCGGAGATCGACGGTGCCGCGGCGGCGGGGGAGTGGTCGTAGACGCTGTTCGGCACCAGCAGGCGGGCGGCGCGCTCGAACCGCAGCACCCGCGCCGCGGTCTTCGGCCCGAGACCCACCTGCGCGCGGAAGCGGGTGAGCAGGTGGCGGCGGCTCCACCCGGTGTCCTCGGCGAGCTCCCGTACCCCGACGCGGCCCGCGCTGCGCCGCAGCCGCTCCCACGCCCACGCCACCTCCGGGTCGGGCCGGGCGGCGCACGCGTCGAGCCGGCGGAGCAGCACGTCGTCGAGCAGGGCGAAGCGCCGCGGCCAGTCCGGCTGGTCGGCCAGGCGCGCGGGCAGGCCCGCGAGCTCGGGCAGGTCCAGGTCGGTGAGCTGAGGGGCCGCGTTCGTGACGTCGCTCAGCGGCCTGCCGAGCAGCGCGAACGCGCCGAGCGGGCTGAGGTCGACCTGCAGCCCGTGCTGCTCACCGGTGAACTCGGTGAGCACCGGACCGTCGTGCATCCCGGCCAGGAACGACGCGGGCACGGACGGGCCGGCCGGCCCGTGCAGCCGCAGCGGCGGGCCGAGCGACAGGATCAGCGTGCACGAGGCACCGGGCGCCTGCCTGCGGCGCACCGGTGTGCCGCTGTGCTCCCGGTAGCCCAGGTAGCGCACCACCCGGCGCGCGAGCGCCGGGTGCGGTGAGCCCAGGACGTACTCCCCGTCCACGCGGCCAGGATGGCACGCCCGGCCCGCAGATGGTCAGCGCGACGGTCGGCGCCGACGATCAGTGGTGAGCCGCCCGGTGGGCCGCCAGCACGTCGCGCCCGAAATCGGCCTCCGGGTCGCGCCACACCGCGTGGGCGTGGTTGACCCCGCGCTGCGTGTTGTCCCACTCCACGAGCAGGCGCGGGCCCTGCAGCCGGTAGTAGTGCGGCTCGCCGGGTGCCGTGCCACCCGCCCAGGCGACGTGCACGGCGTCGAGGGCAGCCGGGTCGTCGTAGCGGGGCATGGGGGAGATCTCCGCGGGCACGCGGTCGAGGTAGGTGGCCAGCAGCGCCCGCAGCAGCTCCCGCTGCGCCGCGTCCAGCTCGGCGCCGGCCACGCCCTTCGGCTCCGGTGTGATCGCCACGGCCTCCTGGTCGGCGCCCTCCAGGCCGCTGATCGGGGTGGCCGCCTGCGGGTCGGTGTGCACCCCACCCGGGCGCCACAGCCCGCTGCGACCCGCCGCGTTGTCGAGCCGGGAGGTGTTGCCGCCGACGATGTCGTCGGGGGCACGGGGCAGCAGCACGGCCTGCGCGGCGAGCTCGGGGCGCAGCGAGCGCACCAGCTCGCGCGCCAGGTCCTCGGCCGCCCCGAGCGGGCGCAGCTTCTCGCCGCCCAGGAACTGCGACACGGCCGGGTCGGCGCCCAGGAAGCACGGGGTGGTGGCCGCGACGCGCCCGTCCACCACGAGGTTGTGCAGCGACACGTGGTGCCCGCCGAACCGCCAGCCCCACGGCGCCGACCCGCCGGGCTCGCCGAACACCCGCACGAAGTACATGCCCGGGTCGCGGCCCCGCTCGCGCCCGAAGTTCACCGTGAAGCCCTCGGTGCGGTCGAGGATGTTCTCCAGGCCCAGCACGGTGGCCACCGTGGTGTAGCCGGCCTCCGACAACCCGCTCGCGAGCAGCCGCATCACGAGCCGCTGCTGCGCGGGCCGCTGCTGGTGGAAGGTGAGGCCACCGTGATCGGTGGGCGTGTAGAACCAGCGCGTGCGCTCCGCCTCGGCCTCGTCGTCCGCACCGGGCGCGGGCCGCACCGCCACCGCCCGCTGCTCGGGGTCCAGGGAAGCCAGCCACTCGGCGGCCGCCTCGGCCATCCGGTCCGCCACGTCCCGCCCGGGATCGGTCACCGCTTGTGCCATGCCGTGACCCTATCCGGCTACACCGCGGGCAGCGGTGGCCCGCCGAGGCCGCCGCGGGCCCGGCCCAGCCGGATCTCGCATCGCACGGCGGCCGGGTCGAGACCGGTGAGGTCGACGATCAGCGACCGGGCCGCGTCCTCGGCGTCCGGCATCGCCGGGGCGGTGGTGGCCGCCTCGATCTCGGGGACGTACAGGACGAGGTGCCGTTCCGAGAGCCAGGCCACCACCTCGAACGTCCGCTCGCCGGCGTGCGTCGCCACGCCGTCCACGGTAGCCCCGGAACGCACATCCGTCGTGGGCCGCTCGGCTGGTCAGCCACATGGGGTGACGGAGCAGTCCTCGTCGTCGTCATCGTCGGGGCGCCGGTCCACGCCCGGGTCGCCGAGGATCCCGGGCCGTTCCGGGTCGTCGGGGGTGAGGTCCGGCTCCTCGGGTTCGGCCGTGGTGGGCGGGCCGGGCGGCGGCTCCGGCGGCGGTGGCGGCGCGGGCGTCGACGGCGGCGGGGTCTCGTTCGGCCCGAGCGGGGACGGGGGCTCGCCGATCGGGCGCAACGGCGGGAAGTCCTCCACGGGCGAGCCCGCCACGGCGTCGGACATGACGTCGCGCCACACGTCACCGGGCAGGCTGCTGCCCTGGATCGGGCGGCCGCGGGCGGTGCGGATGGGGGAGTTCATGTCGGTGCCCATCCACACGACGGTGGAGACGGACGGTGTGAACCCGGCCATCCAGGCGTCGTTGTTCTGCCCCTCGAACCGCGACTGCACCGTGCCGGTCTTCGCCGCCACCGGGCGCCCCTGCGGCAGGCCCAGCCGGTCGTGCTCGGCGACACCGAGCATCGCCTCCACCACGTTGCGCGCCACCCGCTCGGAGAAGCGGCGCTCCCCCTCGGTGGCCGCCTGGTAGAGCACGCGGTCGTCGGCCGTGACCACCGACGACACGAGGTGCGGCTGCCGCCAGACCCCGCCCGCCGCGATCGTGGCGTACGCCGAGGCCAGCTCGAACGGCGAGACCTCCTTGTTGCCGAGCGCGATGCCCTCCGTGGGCGCGTCCAGCGGCGCCGTGATGCCCGCCAGCCGGGCCGCGGCGGCGACCGCGTCGGCCCCGATCTCCTTGGTGAGGGTGTGGAAGACGACGTTGTTCGACACGGTCATGGCCTGCTTGAGGTCGCACTCGTCGCAGTCGGCGCCCTCGGCGTTGCGCAGGCCCGGCACCTCACGCCCGTCGTAGACCTCGCCGAGACCGATCGGCGGCTCGCGCGTCAGCGCCGCGAGCACGACGAACGGCTTGAACGTCGAGCCCGCGAGCTTGCGCACCTGCGTGTAGTCCAGCCCCAGCCCGTTGTCGCCGCCGTAGTAGGCGAGCACCGCGCCCGTCCGCGGGTCGATCGTCACCACCGCGCTGCGCAGGTTCACCGGCTGCCCGTCCAGCGCGTCGTGGGCCGCGTCGACGGCCTGCTGCTGGCGCTCCGGCTGGATCGTCGTGGTGATCCGCAGGCCCTCCTGCGCGACGTCCTGCTCGGTGAAGCCGAGCTCCTCCAGCTCCGCGGTCACCGCGCTGACGATGTGGCCGCGGCTGTCGGTGGGCACGCCGCGGGCCAGCGAGCGGCGCGCGTCGGTCTTCGGGAACCGCGCGTCGGCGCGCTCTGCCGGGCCGAGCCAGCCCTGCGCGACCATCCCGTCGAGCACGAAGTTCCACCGCTCGACGGCCCGCTCCGGGCTCACCGCGGGATCCCAGCGCGACGGGGACTGGATCAGCCCGGCCAGCATCGCCCCCTGGGTGGGGGTGAGCTCCTGGACGTCGCTGCCGAAGTAGGCCTGCGCCGCGGCCTGGATGCCGTAGGCGCCGCGCCCGAAGTAGATCGTGTTGAGGTAGTCGGCGAGGATCTCGTCCTTCGAGCGCTCCTGGGAGATCTTGACCGCGAGGATGACCTCCTTGTACTTGCGCCACAGCGTCTGCTCGTCGCCGACGAGCGCCTTCTTCACGAACTGCTGCGTGATCGTCGAGCCGCCGCCCTCACCGCCCCGCAGCTGGTTCCACGCCGCACGCATGATCCCGGTGAGGTCGAAGCCGGGGTTGGAGTAGAACGAGCGGTCCTCCGCGGCGAGCACGGCGTACCGCACGTGCACGGGCACCTGCTCGAGCGGCACCTTGATCCGGTTGCCCTCCTCGGGCACGAGCCGGGTGAGCGGGCTCCCGTCCGCGAACGAGACCAGCGCGACCTGGTTGTTCACCGCCGCGTCCGGGTTGGGCACCGAGAAGAACAGGTAGCCGACCGCGAAGGCGAACACCGGGAACAGCACGACCGCCGCCGCGGCCCCGAGCAGCCCGCGCCGCAACAGCCGCATGCGGCGGGCGCGCACCTGCGCCGGGGTGCCGCGCACCGCCCGGCCGGGTGCCTCGACGACCGGCAGCACGTCCGTCGCGTCCGGTGCGCGGTGGCGGGCGGTGTCCTCGCCCGCCCGCACCGGCGCCTGCGGCTTGGGCGGCTGCCACCACCCGACGCGCGACGGGTGGGTGCCGCGCCGCGCACGCAGGTGCAGGAGCCCCGATCGCCGCACCCCCGATCCGGTGGACCGGGAGGTACGCCGCCGGCGGGATCCGTGCACGCGTCCCACCTCCCCTGACCGGCGTTCTCCCCGTCAGCGGGGAGGACGTCGGGTCCAACGGGCGTCCCGGCGAGCGCGGTGTGGCGGGTGTGGAGACATCACCCGATGGACGTGCCCGCCCGGTGCACGACCGGGTCCGCCGCGCGGATCCGGGCACCGTCGGTGATCGCCCGTCCGCCGGATGGCCGCATCCCGGACCCGTTGCCGCTCGGCGAGCGGTGCCGCCGGTGCGCCCGGCCGCGCCGCCCTCGCCGCGCCGCCGCCCGGGAGGGCAGCGCCATGGGGCGGATGCCACGCCCGCACCCGCCGGATGCCGCAACAACGGAGGTCCCCGCTCGGCCCAGCGGTGGCGCCGCCGAGCGGGCGGACGTCCGTTGCTCCGCCCCGGTGCCGGGATGCTGGGGCGATGCTCCCCGCTCCCCGCGACCCCAGCGCGCCCCAGGCGGTGACTCCCGATCCACCACCGGCGCTCGCGCCACTGCTCACCGACTTGCTGCGGTCCACGGGGGCGCAGGCCCTCCACGCCGTCGACGGCGCGGGCGGCGACGTGCTGGTCGAGGTCGGCCTCGCCGACGGCGACGACCTCGCCTCCCTCGCACAGCTCGGCCGTGCCGCCACGGCCCTCGGCCGCGGTCGCGGCGAGTGGCTGGAGGACGTCGTCGTGACGCTCGGCCGCACCGTGCACGTCCTCCGCGAGGCCGGCGGGGTGGTGCTGCACGCGCGGCTCGACCCCGCGAGCGGCGACGTCGGCGGTGTGCGGCGCGGGCTCGCCGCCGCCGACGTGCTCCGCGCCGCCGAGCAGGCCGGCCGTGGCCGCGCCGCCGGCCGTGAGAGCGACCGTGGCGCCCGCCGCGAGACCGGCCGTGACACCGGCCGCGAGGTAGGCCGCGAGACCCGCCGTGACGCCGGCCACGCGGTGCCCGCTCCGCGTCCGCGCCCCGCCCCCGAGCCGGCCGCCCCGAGCCGGCCCTTGCCCAGGCGGGGCGCCCTGCCGTCCCCGGGGCCGTCCGCCGAGCGCGGCCCTGAACGGGGCGGCCCCGGAAAGGGCCCTGAACGCGGCGCCGAACGCGCCGCCGAACGCGGCCCCGAACGCGGCCCCGAACGCGGCCCCGAGCGCGGCCCCGAACGCGGCTCGGTGCGCCGCTCCGCCGAGGACTCGTGGCCGTACTCGCTCCCCGCGCGGTCCCGCCGCCCGGCCGTGCCCGACACACCGCAGCCGACGCCTCCACGGTCGGCCGGGCCGCCGGCCGCCGGGGCTCAGCCGCCCGAGCCCCAGCAGTCGGGGCCCCGCCCGGCGCAGCCCGGGGCGGCGCAGCAGTCGGGACCCCGGGGGGCGCAGCCCGGGGCGGCGCAGAAGCCGGTGCCCGAGCAGTCCGGGACGCAGCAGTCCGGACCCCGGCCCGCGCAGCCCCGGGCAGCGCAGCAGGCGGGGTCCCGCCCGGCGCAGCCCGGGGCGGCGCAGCAGTCGGGACCCCGGCCGGCGCAGCCCGGGGCGGCTCAGCAGCCGGTGGGCCAGCAGTCCGGAGCCCAGCACTCCGGACCCCGGCCCGCGCAACCCCGGCCTGCCCCACCACGGCCCCCGGGCCCCACCGGGCCGCCGCTCGACGCGGAGACCACGGCACCCGCGCTGCCCCGGGTCCCACCCCCGGCCGCGCGCCACGCCGCGCGGACCCCGGGCGTCCTGGCGGTGCGCGGCGTGACGCCGCTCCCGCAGCAGCCGCCCGCCCAGCAGCCGCCCGCCCAGCAGCCCGGACAGCAGGCGCCCCAGCAGCAGCAGTCGTCCGCCCCGCAGTCGTCGGGACAGCAGCCGTCCGCGCAGCGCCCGTCCCCGCATCCGTCTCCGCGGCCCCTGCCCCGGCGGCCCGCGGAGGCGGCGCCCGCGGCACCACCCAGGTCCAGGCCGACGTCGGGGCCGGCGGAGGCGCCGCCCGACCCCGAGCCCGACCCGGCATCGCTCCCGCTGCCTCTGCCGGTGCCGCGGTCGCCGGCGGGCTCGGGCGGGCGGGATCCGGCGCTCGTCACGGTCGACGGGGCCCACGCCCTCACCGGGTCGGGTGCGCTGGCCGTGCTGGCACTGCCCCCGGTGGGCACGTTGCCGCAGCGCAGGCGGGCCGCCGCCGCGGTGCCGGTACCGGTGCCGCGCACGTTCGTCACACCCGCGGTGCTGCGGCAGCCCTGGGCGTCGGACCTCGCCACGATGCGCCGGTTGGTGGCGGCCCTGCACCGGATGAGCTGAACCGGGCGCCGGTACACCCCGCTGCCGGAAACCCGCTTCGCAGTGGTGACTAGCATCGGCCGAGCCCGGGCGGCCCGCGCCCGAGGCCTGAAACCGTGGAGGTCTCCCGTGTCCGCGCCCGCATCCCGTCCCGCGTCCGCCCCTGTCCGGGTGCCGGCCGGGACGACGGCCGGGGCGGCGGTACGCGAGGCGGGCCTGCCGACCACCGGGCCCACCGCCGTCGTCGTGGTGCGCGACGCCGATGGGCAGCTGCGCGACCTCGCGTGGGCGCCGGAGTCCGACGCCGAGGTGGAGGCGGTCGCCGCCGACACCGACGAGGGCCGCAGCGTGATCCGGCACTCGGCGGCGCACGTGCTGGCCCAGGCCGTGCAGCAGCTGCGGCCCGAGGCCAAGCTGGGCATCGGCCCGCCCATCACCGACGGCTTCTACTACGACTTCGACGTCGACCAGCCGTTCACCCCGGACGACCTGAGCAAGCTCGAGTCGTCCATGAAGAAGATCATCAAGGCGGGGCAGCGGTTCTCCCGCCGCCGCTTCGACTCGCGCGACGACGCCCGCAAGGAGCTCGCGGACGAGCCGTACAAGCTGGAGCTGATCGACCTCAAGGGCGCCCCCGGTGAGGACGTGGTGGAGGTCGACGCCTCCGGCGAGCTCACCATCTACGACAACCTGCACGCCCACACCGGGGAGACCGTGTGGTCGGACCTGTGCCGGGGCCCGCACGTGCCCACCACCCGCTACATCCCGGCCTTCAAGTTGACGCGCACCGCGGCGGCGTACTGGCGCGGCGACGAGAAGAACCCGCAGCTGCAGCGGATCTACGGCACCGCGTGGGAGAGCCAGGAGGCCCTCGACGCCCACCTGGAGCGGCTGGCGGAGGCCGAGCGCCGCGACCACCGGCGCCTCGGTGCCGAGCTGGACCTGTTCTCCTTCCCGGACGAGATCGGGTCCGGTCTCGCGGTGTTCCACCCGAAGGGCGGGGTGATCCGCAAGGAGCTGGAGGACTACTCGCGCAAGCGCCACGAGGAGGCGGGCTACGAGTTCGTCAACACCCCGCACATCACCAAGGCGCAGCTTTTCGAGACCTCGGGGCACCTGTCCTGGTACCGCGACGGCATGTACCCGGCGATGCACCTCGACGAGGAGCTGAACCCGGACGGCACCGTGCGCAAGCCCGGCCAGGACTACTACCTGAAGCCGATGAACTGTCCGATGCACAACCTGATCTACCGCTCGCGCGGGCGGTCGTACCGTGAGCTGCCGCTGCGGATGTTCGAGTTCGGCAGCGTCTACCGGTACGAGAAGTCCGGGGTGGTGCACGGGCTCACCCGCGTCCGCGGCATGACCCAGGACGACGCCCACATCTACTGCACCCAGGAGCAGATGCAGGGCGAGATCCGGTCGCTGCTGCAGTTCGTGCTCGACCTGCTCGCCGACTACGGCCTGGACGACTTCTACCTCGAGCTCTCCACGCGGGACCCGGAGAAGTCCATCGGCTCCGACGAGGACTGGGAGCGGGCCACCGACGCGCTGCGCGAGGCCGCGGAGGCCAGCGGGCTGGATCTCGTGCTCGACCCGGGCGGTGCCGCCTTCTACGCGCCGAAGATCAGCGTGCAGGTGAAGGACGCGATCGGGCGCAGCTGGCAGATGTCGACCATCCAGGTCGACCTGATGGAGCCGGGCCTGTTCGGCCTGGAGTACACCGCGGCCGACGGTTCGCGCCAGCAGCCGGTGATGATCCACCGGGCGCTGTTCGGCTCCATCGAGCGGTTCTTCGGCGTGCTCACCGAGCACTACGCGGGTGCGTTCCCGGCGTGGCTGGCGCCGGTGCAGGTCGTGGCCATCCCGGTCACCGACGAGCAGGTGCCCTACGTCGAGGACGTCGCCCGGCAGCTGAAGGCCCGCGGCATCCGGGTCGAGGTGGACGCGAGCGACGACCGGATGCAGAAGAAGATCCGCAACCACACGCTGCAGAAGGTGCCGTTCATGCTCCTGGTGGGCGGGCGCGACGCCGAGGCGGGTGCGGTGAGCTTCCGGTTCCGCGACGGCACCCAGCGCAACGGCGTGCCGGTGGCCGAGGCGGTGGCCGCGGTGGCCGACTGGGTCGGCAGCCGCACGAACGTCTCGCCGAGCGCGGAGGTCTTCGCGCCCTGACCGGATGCCGGCATGGTGGCTTCACTGGCGTAATGGGCGAGCAAAGCCACCTTGCCGGCATTGGGCTGGCACTGGGTCGGCACCGGGCCGGGAGGGCCACGGCGCTCTGAGGGCGGGACCTAGGATCGGCGCATGACGGAGGCGGGCGAGCCCGATCTGGAGGCGCGCGACGGGGTCGGCACGCCGGACGGGTTCCGCAGGCTCTGGACGCCGCACCGGCTGGCCTACATCAAGGAGGCGGGCGCCGAGGGCTGCCCGTTCTGCCGCATCCCGACCCTCTCCGACGAGGAGGGGTTGATCGTGGCGCGCGGGGCCACCGTGTACGCCGTGCTGAACCTGCACCCCTACAACCCGGGGCACCTGATGGTGCTGCCCTACCGGCACGTCGCCGAGCTGGAGGACCTCGAGCCGGACGAGGCGCGGGAGCTGATGGAGTTCACGCAGGCGGCGGTGGTGGCGATGAAGCGGGTGGCGGCGCCGCACGCGTTCAACGTGGGGCTCAACCTGGGGGCGGTCGCGGGCGGGTCGCTCGCCGACCACCTGCACCAGCACGTGGTGCCGCGGTGGGGCGGCGACGCCAACTTCATCGCCGTGATCGGGCAGACGAAGGTGATCCCGCAGCTGCTGTCGGAGACGCGCTCGCTGCTGGCGGATGCGTGGCCCGCGCCCGGTGCGCCGCGCGAACGGGCACCGGGCGGACGGCAGTAGGCTTGGTGCCCTAGAGGCGGGCCGGCAGCCCGGCGACCAAGCAGGAGTCCATGCTCAACGTCTTCGCCCGCGTGCAGGTCAACCGCGTGACCGAGCCCGTCGGCCGGTGGCTGGTCGCGCGAGGCGTCGTGCCCGATGTGGTCACGGTGATCGGCACGGTCGGGTCGGTCGCGGCCGCGCTGTGGTTCCTCCCGCGCGACGAGCTGTTCGTCGGCGCCGTCGTGATCACGTTCTTCGTGCTGCTCGACCTGGTGGACGGGGCGATGGCCCGCGCCCGCGGCTACAGCACACCGTTCGGGGCGGTGCTCGACTCCACCTGCGACCGGGTGGCCGACGGGGCCCTGTTCGCTGGGCTCACGTGGTGGTGCCTCGGCGCGGGGGAGGAGCGGGTGCTCGGGGTCGCGGCCCTGTTGTGCCTGGTGTCGGGCCAGATCGTGTCCTACATCAAGGCGCGGGCCGAGGGGGTGGGGCTGTCCGCCGACGGTGGCCTGGTGGAGCGGGCGGAGCGGCTGATCGTCGCGCTGGTCGGCACCGGGCTGCAGGGTCTGGGTGTGCCGTACGCGCTGCACGTCGCGTTGTGGCTGCTCGCGGTGGCGTCGGTGTGGACGGTCGGGCAGCGGATCGTGGCGGTGCAGCGCAGCGCCAGGGACGCGGCCGGCACCGCGCCCCCCGACCCGGCCGGGAACCCGTGAGCGAGCGGCTGGCCGACATCCGGTACGCGCTGGCGTGGCGCCTGGCGAGGGCGGTCCCCGGCGCGGTCACGGAGCGGGTGTTCCGGCTGGGGGCCGACCTCGCGGCGCGCTCGGGCGGAGGGCCCGCGGCGGGGCTGCGGCGCAACCTCGCGCGGGTGGTGCCCGAGGCCACCCCGGCCGAGCTGGACGCGCTGGTGCGGGCGGGGCTGCGCAGCTACGCGCGGTACTGGGACGAGATGTTCCGGCTGCGCCCCGGCGACGCGCCGGCCGTGCATGCCCGGATGGAGCGCGGGATGAGCGGCACGGCACCGTTCTACGCGGCTCTCGAGGAGGGGCGCGGGGTGGTGTTCGCGGTGCCGCACAGCGGCAACTGGGACGCCGCGGGCGTGTGGGTGGTGGAGACGCTGCGCAGGCTCGGGCGGGAACCGGTGTTCACCACGATGGCCCAGCGGCTGCGCCCGGAGACGCTGTACCGGCGGTTCCTGGCCTACCGGGAGGCGCTCGGGTTCGAGGTGGTCGCGGCGGAAGCCGGCAGCGCCGCCCACCGGGCGCTCACGCGCAGGCTGCGGTCGGGTGGGGTGGTCTGCCTGGTGGCCGACCGCGACCTGGCGGGATCGGGGATCGACGTCTCCTTCTTCGGGGAGCAGGCGCGCTTCCCCACCGGGCCCGCGCGGCTGGCCGCCCTCACCGGCGCCGTGCTCATGCCCGCCTACCCGCACTTCGCCCCCGACGGCTGGAGGGTGCCGATCGCGGAGCCGGTGCCGGTGGACCGCACGCCGGCGTCGGTGGCGAAGGCCACGCAGGCGATCGCCGACGCGTTCGCGTGCCTCATCGCGCAGGCGCCGCAGGACTGGCACGCGCTGCAGCCCCTCTGGACGGCCGACCTGGAGCCCCGATGAGCGCACCTGCGCCGCTGCGGGTGGGGATCGTGTGCCCGTACTCGCTGGACGTCCCCGGGGGCGTGCAGGCGCACGTCGTCGGCCTCGCCGGCGCGCTCGAGCGCCTCGGGCACCAGGTGAGCGTGCTGGCGCCCGCGGCGGAGCGCACGCCGGTGCCCGACTTCGTCACCCCGGCCGGGCGGGCGCTCGGCCTGCCGTACAACGGCTCGGTGGCGCGGGTGTCGTTCGGGCCGCTCACCTACGCGCGGGTGCGCCGCTGGCTCGCCGAGCACACCTTCGACGTCCTGCACCTGCACGAACCCACCACTGTGAGCGTGTCCGTGCTCGCGCTGCTCGCCGCCGAGGGCCCGATCGTGGCCACGTTCCACACCTCGATGGAGCGCTCGCGCACGCTGGCCGCGTTCGGCGGGGTGCTGCGGCCGCTCATGGAGAAGGTCACGGCGCGGATCGCGGTGTCGCCGCACGCCCGCCGCGTGCAGGTCGAGCACCTCGGCGGGGACGCGGTGGAGATCCCGAACGGCGTCGACGTCGGCGCGTTCGCCCACGGCCCGGCCCTGCCGGGGTACCCGCGCCCGGGCACCGTCGGGTTCCTCGGCCGCTTCGAGGAGCCGCGCAAGGGCATGCCGGTGCTGCTGGAAGCGGTGCGGCGGCTCGCCCCGCACCGCCCGGACCTGCGGGTGCTGGTGGCCGGCAGCGGCGACGCGGCGGCGCTGCGGCGCCTCGCGGGCCCGGTGGCGGACCGGCTCGACGTCCTCGGCCCGGTCGACGACGCCACCAAGGCCGCTGCGCTGCGCTCGGTGGACGTGTTCTGCGCTCCCCACACCGGGGGCGAGAGCTTCGGCATCGTGCTCACCGAGGCGCTCGCGGCCGGTGCGCCGGTGCTGGCGAGCGACCTCGCCGCGTTCCGAGCTGTGCTGGGGGAGACCGAACCCGCGGGCGTGCTGTTCCCCGCCGGTGACGGCGCGGCGCTCGCGCAGCGGCTGGGCGACCTGCTCGACGACCCGGCGCGCCGGGCCGCGCTGAGCGCCGCGGGCCGGGTGCGTGCCGAGGAGTTCGGCTGGCCTGCGGTGGCCGCCGCGGTGCTGCGGGTCTACCGGGCCGCCGTCGCGGCCGACCCGCGACGGGTCCCGGCCCGGGGCGCCTGATGACGCCGGTGGTCCTGCCGCTCGTCGCCTTCGCGGTGGTGGTGCTGGTGGGGGTGGCCACGCTGGTGGCCGGCCGCGTGCGGCGGCTCGACCGCCTGCACGTGCGCACGGACGCGGCGCGGGCGGGCCTGGAGTCGGCGCTGCAGCGGCGGGCGGAGGCCGCGCTGGGCCTGGCGGCGGCGCTGGAGGCCACCGGAGCGGCCCGGACGGACGGCCTGCGGGCCGCGGTCGCGGACGCCCGGGCGGCGGGCAGGGACCGCGAGGCCGCGGAGAACGTGCTCGGCAGGGAGCTGGCCGCCGTGCCCCGCACCGGGGTGCCGGACGTGGTGCTCGAGGAGCTGGTGGACGCCGAGCAGCTGGTGGTGCTGGCCCGCCGGGTGCACAACGACGCGGTGCGCGACACCCGCGAGTTGCGCTCGCGCCGGCTCGTGCGCCGGCTGCGCCTCGCGGGCACGGCCCCGATGCCGGAGTACTTCGAGATCGCCGACCCCGTCGCGGGTGTGACCACGGCCGCCCCCGGACGTCCCCCGGTGGCCCCGCCACCCTGACGTACCATCGGGTGAACCGCCAGCAGATCCGAGAGGTAGACGGTCGTGTCCTCCCCTGAATCCCCCTCCACCGCCCCCGCCGCATCCGAGTCGGTGCTGGGCACCGCGCGCGTCAAGCGCGGGATGGCGGAGATGCTCAAGGGTGGCGTGATCATGGACGTCGTCACCCCGGAGCAGGCGAAGATCGCCGAGGACGCGGGTGCCGTGGCCGTCATGGCCCTGGAGCGGGTGCCCGCCGACATCCGCGCCCAGGGCGGCGTCGCGCGGATGAGCGACCCCGACATGATCGAGGGCATCGTCGACGCGGTGTCGATCCCGGTGATGGCCAAGGCCCGCATCGGCCACTTCGTCGAGGCCCAGGTGCTGCAGTCCCTCGGTGTCGACTACATCGACGAGTCCGAGGTGCTCACCCCGGCCGACGAGGCCCACCACATCGACAAGTGGGCGTTCACCGTGCCGTTCGTGTGCGGTGCCACCAACCTGGGCGAGGCGCTGCGCCGCATCTCCGAGGGCGCGGCCATGATCCGCTCCAAGGGCGAGGCCGGCACCGGCAACGTCGTCGAGGCCACCCGGCACATGCGCTCGATCCGGTCGGAGATCCGCAAGCTCGCCGCGCTCGACGAGGCGGAGCTGTTCGTGGCCGCCAAGGAGCTGCGCGCGCCCGTGGAGCTGGTCCGCGAGGTGGCGCAGGCGGGCAAGCTGCCGGTCGTGCTGTTCACCGCGGGCGGCATCGCCACCCCGGCCGACGCGGCGATGATGATGCAGCTGGGCGCCGAGGGCGTCTTCGTGGGCTCGGGCATCTTCAAGTCCGGCGACCCGGTGAAGCGCGCGGAGGCCATCGTCAAGGCCACCACGTTCCACGACGACCCCGACGTCATCGCCAAGGTCTCGCGCGGCCTGGGCGAGGCGATGGTCGGCATCAACGTGGCCGAGCTGCCCGACGAGCAGCGCTACGCCGCGCGGGGCTGGTGACGCGCCCCGTCGCCCGATCCGGTCGAGTTGGCCCCCGGTGAGGTGATCCGGGCGGCCGGAGCAGTGATCGCTGCCTAGTGTCCGCCGTGTCCGAGTTGTGACTCGAGGTGCGGGGGAGACGGATGAGGCGATCCTTGACCATCGCGGCGATCGTCGGGACGGTCGTGCTCGGGAGCGCCTCCACGGCCGGTGCGGCCCCGCGCCAGGCCCCGCCCGCCCCGCCTGCGCCGGGGGTGTCGGCGGGTCACGAGACAAGTGCGGCCGCGGTGCACGGCTGGGGTGAGCCCAACCGCGTCGAGGAGTTCGACGGGCCGCTCGGCGACGAGTGGAACATCTACGACGGGGCGGGCCACGCAGGAAAGGGCAGGCGCACGCCGTCGGCGGTGAGCTTCTCCGACGGCATCATGACGATCACCGGCAGCCCGGAGGGCGACACGGCCGGGATGGCGTGGACCCCGGGCCAGCTCCACGGGCGCTGGGAGGGTCGGGTGAAGGCGCCCGCGAGCGACGAGTCCTACAACGCCCTGCTTCTGCTGTGGCCCGACGCCGAGGACTTCCCGGTGGGCGGCGAGATCGACTTCATGGAGATGCTGGACCACACCCGCCAGACCACGAACCTGTTCCTGCACTACGGCAAGGACAACGACCAGGTGGGCGGCAAGGTGCAGATCGACGCCACCCAGTGGCACAACTGGGCCGTCGAGTGGGCCCCCACCCACGTGGCCGCGTACGTGGACGGCAAGGAGTGGTGGCGCACCGACGACGTGGACATCCTCCCGCCGCGCGCCATGCACCTGTGCGTCCAGCTCGACTGGTTCCCCGAGGACGGCGAGGGGGAGGTCCAGGAGTCGCAGATGCTCGTCGACTGGGTCAAGCAGTACTCCTACCCCGGAGGCGGCGACGAGGGCACGCCCGCGCCGCTGACGGAGGGCGCTCCGGACGGGCCGCTCTCGGCCCACCGGGCGCAGTCGGGCGCGCCGCGCTGATCGTGCAGAGTGGTCACCCGTGGATGCGGGTGACGCGCGGTCGGTCGGGTCGCTGCTGCGGGAGTGGCGCAACCGCGCGCTGCTGACCCAGGAGCAGTTGGCGGAGCGGGCCGGTCTGAGCGTGCGGACGATCCGGCGGCTGGAGTCCGGCGACTCGGGCGGCCGCCCGCACGGCACGTCCCTGCAGCTCCTGGCCGCGGCGTTGCACCTGGGCGAGGAGGACCGGGCCACGCTGGCGGCGGCGGTGGGCGGGGTGCCGGATCGAACCGCCGATCCCGGCGGGCCACCGGCACCCGACGGGTGGGCGCCGCCCCGGCAGCTCCCGTCGGACGTGCACGGCTTCATCGGCCGGGACGACGACGTCGCCCGGCTCGACAAGATCATGGGTGGCCTGGGCGGTGGCGACTCGGCGCCGGTCGTCATCTCGGCGATCGACGGCACGGCGGGTATCGGGAAGACGGCGTTGGCCGTCCACTGGGCCCACCACGCGAGGGAGCACTTCCCCGACGGCCAGCTCTACGTGGACCTGCGCGGGTACGGTCCCGGCGAGCCGGTGCGCCCCGACGACGCGCTGGCGGCCATGCTGCGGTCGGCGGGCGTGGCCGCGGATCGCGTCCCCGCCGGGATGGACGAGCGCTCCGCCCTGCTGCGCAGCACCCTGGCCACACGCAGGGTGCTGATCCTGCTCGACAACGCGCGCGACAGCGACCAGGTGCGCCCGCTCCTGCCGGGCAGCGCCGCGGTCGTGCTCGTGACGAGCCGGCGCCGGCTGCGGGCCCTGTCGGTCCACCACGGCGCCCGCCAGGTGACCCTGGACGTGCTCCCGGAGCGCGACGCCGTGGAGCTGCTCGCCGAGGCGATCGGCAGGCAGCGCGTCGAGTCCGAGCCGGAGGCGGCGTCGGCGATCGTCCGGTTGTGCGCGCGCCTGCCGCTCGCGCTCCGCCTGGCCGCCGAGCGGGCGGCCGACACCCCGGGCAGGCCGCTGCGGGAGCTCGCGGCCGAGCTGGCCGATCACCGCGGCCGGCTGGCGGCGCTGTCGATCGACGAGAGCCCGGACACCGACCTGCGCTCGGTCTTCACGTGGTCCTACGACGCGCTCGACCCCGAGGCCGCCCGCATGTTCGAGGTGCTCGGCCTCCACCCCGGCAACGGTGTGAGCGTGCCGGCCGCCGCCGCGCTCGCCGGCGTCCCACCGGTGGAGGCGGCCGCGGCGCTGCGGCGCCTGAGGAACGCCAGCATGCTCGAGGAGCGGTTCCCCGGGCGGTTCGAGCTGCACGACCTGCTCCGCGAGTACGCCTGTGCCCGCGTCGAGCAGGACCCGGGCCTGTGTTCGGCCGCTCGCGGCCGCTTGCTGCGGTGGTACGCGCACACCGCGGAGGACGCGCGGGCCCGGCTCGTCGCGACGCCGCACGAGCTGCCGATCCCGCCGGGCCCACCGGAGGGCATCACGCCCGAGCGGTTCGACGACGACCGCGCCGCGGCGGAGTGGATCGACGCCGAGCAGGACGCGATCGTGGAGATCGTCCGGTGGGCCGACGACCACGGCCAGCGGGAGGCCGCCGCCGTCCTCGGCCAGCTGACCTGGCCCCACTTCTACGTGCGCGGTCTCTGGCACCAGATGCGGGTCGTGGGGGAGGCGGGGGTCGAGCACGCGGTCGCCATCGGCGACGCCCTCCTCGAGGCCAAGATCCGCAACGGGCTCAGCCAGCCGTACGGCCACCTGCCCGGCTACGCGGACGCGGAGATCGAGACGAGCCGCGCGGCCCTCGCCATCTTCGAGCGGCTGGGCATCCGGCGGGGGCAGGCGGCGTGCCTGCTGAACCTCGGGAGCGCCTACCACGAGGCCAACCGGCTGGTCGAGGCGCGGGAGGCGCACGAGCGGGCGCGTGACCTGTACCTGGAGGAGGGGAACCAGCTCTACGCGGCCTTCGCCCTGAACAACCTCGCCGGGGCCCTCGTCGAGCTCGGCCTGCACGACGAGGCGCTCGGCCACGCACGCCGGGCCGTCGAGGTCATCCGGGACGGCCCCGAGCCGTTCCGGGTGGTGCCTGCGTTGGTCACGCTCGCGGGCGTCCACGCGGCGCGGGGGGACCACGACGCCGCCGTCCGGAGCTACCGGGAGGCGGTCGCGGCGGCGGACCGCCTCGACGTCCGGTACGAGGCGGTGCCGGTGCGGATCAAGCTGGGGCGTCAGCTGGCCGCGGCCGGCGCGGACGGGGAGGCGACCGAGGTGTGGCGGGAGGCCCACCGGATCGCCGTGGCGCACGGCGACCCGCGGGTCGAGGAGATCGAGAGCCTCCTCGCGGAGGTCAGACGTACTCCATCACCAGCACCGCCGAGCAGCCCGGCGTGAGCGCGGCGTAGGTGTGCGGCCGGTCGCCCGGGAAGCGGACGTAGTCGCCCACCCCGAGCTCCACCTCGCCGCCCAGCGGTCCGGCGCGCCACCGCCCGGACGTCACGATCATGTGCTCGGTGGTGCCGGGGATGTGGCTGTCGGCCTCGCGCTGCGGCCCCGGCTCGCCCGCGATGACGTGCAGGTCGCGGCGCGCGCCTGGTGGGCAGGCGGCGAGCAGGGTGCCGCTGAACGGGGCGTGCTCGGACGGGATCGCCATGCCCTCGCCCGCGCGCAGCACGTGCACCGGTGCGGCCGGCGGGTCGACGAGCCGGCTGAACGGGATGTCGAGCACCACTGCGAGCGCCCACAGCGTCTCCACGCTGGGGTTGCCGGTGCCCCCCTCCAGCTGGGAGAGCGTCGACTTCGCGATGCCGGCGCGGCGCGCGAGCTCGGTGAGCGAGATGCCGTGGCGCTCGCGCTCCCGGCGCAGCGAGGCCGCGATGACGGACAGCGGTCCCGTTCGGTCCATCGGTCTCCTTGTTCGGCTTGACGAACGCGCCTGTCGTCGTTCACTGTATCGGACATGCGTTCGCTCACCCGAACACTGCATCGGGAGGACCTCCGCGACGCCGTCGCACTCGCGGCGGCGATCGCCGTGGTCGGTGCCTCCTTCGGCGCGCTGGCCGGCACCGCCGGGGTGCCGTTCGTCCTCATGGTGGCGCTCTCCGTCGTCGTGTTCGCGGGTGCGTCGCAGTTCCTGGTGGTCGCCGTGGTGGCTGCTGGGGGCAACGTGTTCGCGGCCGTGGCCGCCGGGCTGCTGATGAACGCCCGGCACGTGCCGTTCGGGCTGGCCATCGGGGACACCGTCGGTGGCAGCTGGCCAGCGCGGCTGCTCGGCGCCCACCTGCTCGTCGACGAGTCGGTGGCGTTCTCCCGGGCCCGGGGGAGCGGACCGCGCGCCCGGGCGGCCTACTGGACCTGCGGGATCCTGCTGTTCACCTTCTGGAACCTCGGCGCGATCGCGGGCCGGCTGGCCGGCTCGGCCATCCCGGACCCGGCCGCGTTCGGCGTCGACGCCGCCTTCCCGGCGGCGCTGCTGGCGATGCTGCTGCCGTCCATGGGACGGGCCGACGCGCGCCGCGTCGGGCTCGCCGCGGCGGTGGTGGCGCTGGCCGCCACCCCGTTCCTGCCCGCCGGTGTGCCGGTGATCCTCGGGCTGCTCGGCCTGCTCGTGGCCCGCACCGCGCCGGCCGGTCGGGAGGCGTCGTGACCTGGGCGGCTGTGCTCACCCTCGGCGTCGGCACCTACCTGCTGCGGCTGGTCGGGATCGTGCTGCGCGACCGCATGTCGGTGCCCGAGCGCGTCGAGCGCTACCTCGACCTGGGCGCCACCGCCCTGCTCGTGGCCGTCGTGGCCACCGCCGCGCTCACCGAGGGCGGCGGGTTCGCCGGCTGGGCCCGGCCCGCGGGCGTGCTCGTCGGCGCCGTCGCGGCGTGGCGGCGCGTGCCGTTCGTGCTGGTCGTGGTGCTCGCCGCGGCCACCACGGCGGGCCTGCGGATGTTCGGCGTGCCGTGAGGCCTACCGGGGCGCCACGTCGTAGCGGGCGAACCGGCGCGTGAACGTCGCCGCGCCCGCGGTGAGCGCCCGCAGGTCCACGGCGTAGCGCAGGAGCTCGACGCTCGGCACCTCGGCCTGCACGAGGGTGCGGCCCGGGCCCGCGACGTCGGTGCCCATCACCCGCCCGCGCCGGCCCGACAGGTCGCCGAGCACCGAGCCGAGGTGCTCGTCGGGCACCCGGATCGACACCTCGTCGTAGGGCTCGAGCACGGTCACGCCGCACGCCTGCGCCGCCTCCCGCAACGCGAGGGCACCCGCGGTCTGGAACGCGGCGTCGGACGAGTCCACGCTGTGCGCCTTGCCGTCCACGAGCGTGGCGCGGAAGTCGACCACCGGCTGGTGCTCGTCGGTGACCCCGCGCTCGGCCTGCGCGCGGATCCCCTTCTCGACGCTCGAGATGAACTGGTTCGGGATCGCCCCGCCGAAGATCTTGTCGACGAACTCGATGCCGGACCCGCGGGGGAGGGGCTCGAACTCGACGTGGCACACGGCGTACTGCCCGTGCCCACCGGACTGCTTGACGTGCCGGCCGGTGACCTTCGCGGGCTTGGCGAGGGTGGCGCGCAGCGGGACCCGCACCGGCTCGGTGTCGACCTCGGCCCCGCCGGCCCGCAGCCGGGAGAGCACGACGTCGGCGTGGGCCTCGCCCATGCACCACAGCACCGTCTGGTGGGTCTCCTGGTTGCGTTCCAGGCGCAGCGTCGGGTCGGCGGCGACGATCTTGGCGAGGGTCTTTACCATCGCGTCCTCGTCGCCGCGCGTGCGGGCGACCACGGCGACCGGCAGCAGCGGCTGCGGCAGGTCCCAGCACGAGAGCAGCAGGGGGTGGTCGGCGGCCGACACGGTGTCGCCGGTCTCGGCGCTGCCGAGCTTGGTGAGCGCGCAGATGTCGCCCGCGATGCAGGCGTCGACCTCGCGCAGCGTGGCGCCCATCGGCGCGTAGATGTGGGCGAGCCGCTCGTCGGCGTCGTGGCCGTCGGCCTCGCCGGTGCGCTGGGTCGGGATGCCGGTCGGGTGCCCGCTCACGTGCACGGTGGACTCGGGGCGCAGCGTGCCGGAGAACACCCGCACGAGTGACACGCGCCCGACGTAGGCGTCGGCCGAGGTGCGCACCACCTCGGCCGCCAGCGGCCCGTCCGGGTCGGCGGTGAGCGGCGGGTGCTCGGCGCCGTCGATGCCGCTGACCCCGGGCAGCGGGTGCTCCAGGGGCGACGGGAACCCGCCGACCAGCACCTCGAGCAGCGCGTCGATCCCGGTGCCGGACGCCGCGCATACCGGGATGACCGGGTGGAACGCGCCCCGCGCGACCGCCGTCTCCAGGTCGTCGATCAACGTGGTGACGTCGATGTCCTCGCCCGCGAGGTAGCGGTCCATGAGGGTCTCGTCCTCGGACTGCTCGATGATGCCCTCGATCAGCTCGGCCCGCGCCTCCTCGGCGCCGGGTGGGGCCTGGCCGGCGGGCGTCTGCGTGAGCAGGCCGTAGAGGCCGGTGAGCGTGTCGCCGTCGCGCAGCGGGAGGTAGAGCGGGGCGACCCCGTTGCCGAAGGCCTCCTGGCAGGCGGTGATCGTGGCCTCGATGTCGGCGCGCGGGTTGTCGCAGCGCGCGATCACGACGGCCCGCGGCATGCCGACCGCGGCGCACTCCTCCCACTGGGCGACGATCGTGGGGTCGATCGGGCCCTCGCGGCCGGCGTTGGCCGGCACCACGAAGAGCGCGGCGTCGGCGGCGCGCAGTCCCGCGCGCAACTCGCCGACGAAGTCCCCGTACCCGGGGGTGTCGATCAGGTTGGTCTTCGTGTCCGCGTGGAAGAGGGGGGCGACGGACAGGCCGACCGAGCGCTGCTGGCGGACGGCGGCCGGGTCGTGGTCGCAGACGGTGGTGCCGTCGAGCACGGTGCCCGCCCGCGGGATCTCACCGGCGTGCGCGAGCAGCGCCTCCACCAGCGTCGTCTTCCCGGAGCCGGAGGGCCCCACCAGGACCACGTTGCGCAACCGGGACGGATCGCCGACGGTGGGGGCCGTTGCCCGGCCCCCCGCGCGCTGCCCGGCCTCTGCTCTGACCGCCATCGAGGACCACCTCCGCGACGCTGCGTGTGACGTGTCCGCCATCACACACCCCGAGTGGCGGGGTCACAACCCCTGCGGAGTCGCCGACCGGGTGGCCGCGGCGAGCAGCTGGGCGACCCCCAGGAAGGCGAGCGCGACGCCGGCGACCACGACGGACACCAGGATGGCGGCCCGGACCGACATCGTGGGCAGCGCGACCATGAGCAGGAACCCGCCCACCGTGCGCAGGCTCCCGATCATGAGCTTGGCACCGTGCGGCGGCCGTGCGACGAGCCGGACGAGTGCGACCCACATGCAGGCCGCGGGCGATCCCAGGAAGACCGTCCCGAGCACGACGAGCAGTCCGGCCATCGCCATGTCGATGCCGTCCGGGCTGCCGCTCACCAGCCACGCCACCCCGCCGCCCGCCACGAGGGCGGCCAGCGCGGTGACGAGGAGGGCAGCGACGGCGGAGCAGACGAGCGCGCCGACCAGGAGCGGCGGGCGGGCGGGCGGTGCGGTGGTACTCATCGCGCCGGGAACAGCTGCGCGGTCTGCAGGGCGCTGACGCGGCGCACGATCGTGGCGAACACCGCGATGCTCGCCGCGAACGCGATCGCCAGCACCGTGTTGAGCACGGCGACCCCGAAGAACGAGCTCAGAGCCTCTCGGCCGCCGTCGACCAGGGTGCCGTCCGGCGCGTAGGTGAGGGTGCGGATCGGGAACAGCGGCTGGCCCACGATCGAGACGACGGTGCTCGCGATGACGATGCCCCACCAGGTGCGGACGAGGCGGACGAGGTCGTCGGCGGGCGCGTGCGGGCTGCTGCCGCGGCAGACGTCCTCGAGGATCGGCCGCGACCACCACAGGTTCGCGAACGGCACGATCATGCCGACCACCGAGAAGCCGGGGGAGTAGCGGAACGGGTAGTGCGGTGACAGCACCCCCGCGTTGGTGCGGGCGCGGTGCAGCCAGGTCATCCAGGAGATGCCCGCCGCGATGACCAGCGGGATCGCGAGGAGGGTCGGGAGCACCGAGCTCCAGATCCGCCCGCGGTAGCTCTCCCAGTAGGCCTCCTCGCCGACCCGCCCGTTCACGTGGTCGGAGAGCAGCTGGTAGTCCGACCAGCTACCGAGGAACAGCGCCAGGAACGCGAGCGCGGTGAGCCCGAGGAGCACCGCGGCGGCGGTGCCGAGGCCGTTCACCGAGCGGGGATACGGGGCAGCGGGGTGGGCGGGGCCTGCGGGCACGGGTGCGGTGGTCATCTGTTCCTCCGGCGGGAGTGGGTGGGACGTCCAGGGCGACCCGGGACGGTCGGCCGTGGGTGGGGTGGTGTGACGCGGGTCACGATCAGTGGCCGGCCGTGAGCGCGAGTCTGCAGCCGGGAGATGTGGCGCACGACGAGGGCGAACAGCACCGCGCTCGCGACGGCGAGCAGGTACGTGACGGTCTGGAACGTGAGCGCGGCTGCCGTCACGTGGTGCGCGGCGGCCTCGCCCGCCGCCCGCCCGGGCGCGAACAGCCACTCGGACACGGCGGACAGGACGAGGTTGCCGGTCCCGGCCACGGCCGCGGTGACGACCGTGGTCGCCCAGAACGCGCGCACAAGCCGGGTGCCCCGCTCGTCGTGGCCGTACGGGAAGCTCGCCGCGCGGATGTCACCGAGGATCGGGCCGATGAAGTAGGCGTTCGCCACCGGGATCAGCAGCAGCAACACCGAGGCCGTCGGCGAGTAGCGCAGCCGCAGGTGCGGGGACAGGAGCGCGGCGTTCGTGCGGGCGCGGTGGACCCAGACGAGGGCGGTGGCCGCCGCGGCGAGCGCCGTGGGCACCATGAGGAAACCCGTGACGAGCAGCAGGAAGAGGGGACCGTCCACCAGCTCGCTCACGCTGGGTATCCCGCTTTCCTACGGGCCGAACACGACCTGCGAGGCCCAGGAGGTCGCGGCGAGCCTCAGTAGCCCCGCGGCCAGGGCGGCGGCGACGAGGACGATCGTGACGGTGCCGAGCCCGGCGACGGGGCGCGGCCGGAGCTGTCCCGATGGGTGTGCCGGCGGGCGTGCCGGTGGCTGTGGGAACGGTGGCTGTGCGGACGGCTGCTGGGTGAATGGGTGCTGGGCGTAGGGCTGGGCGAACGGTGGCTGTGCCATCGGTGGTCGGGGGCCGGACGGCTGAGGGATGGTGTGCACGGCGTCCTCCGGTGCTCGGTCTGCCGAGGACGAGCCGGGGTGCAGTCCTGGAGTTGGGGGGATCGTGCAACCGGTGTGATGCAGGCCACGGTGAGGTCGTGGATAGGGTGCGGAGGTGCCAGTTCCCGGTCCCGGATACGCCATCACCGCTCGGGTCGAGGTGCCCGCCTCGGCCAGCGCCGCGGGCGACCTCACGATGGCGGTCGGCCGCGTCGGCGGCGTCGTCACCGCGTTCGACGTGGTCGAGTCGCACACCGCCACGCTCGTGGTCGACATCAGCTGCAACGCGCTGAACGAGG